>NZ_JAVRCD010000031.1:0-92680 GCF_034530895.1 Nostoc sp. DedQUE08 | reverse complement strand
TCCCCAGTCCCTAGTCCCTACGATTAATTCAGAAATCAAATCAGATTGCTATAGTAGTTTTTTTACTAAATCCCTCTGAAGATTTAAGAGCAATGATATTGGTTTCTACCCAAAACAAAAAGCACATTCTTGTTTTTGTGTCAAGAGTGAAATCCTAATCTTATATTTCTCGAACTCAAGATAGAATGAGCGTAACAACTTTGTGCTAGTGACGTATAGCTGATAAGCAACAATCGTTTTTATAATCAATAAATTTTGTACTTTTCTAATAATCAAAACTAAGTTGTTAAAAAATATTAAAATTAAGAAACAGATATTTTTATTAGCTCATGGCTACCCGGTTTACTGCCTCCCAATCGGTTGAAATAGCTGTTCCAGAGCAGCCTATTCCCATTCAGCACTACTTGCGTCAGCCTCAACGTCTGGTTAAGGCTTTGGTTGACAATAGCCGGATTCAGCAGCTTTCTGAGGAAGTATTTCGCTTGAAAATGCGTCCACTGACTTTTATGTCATTGAGTATTCAACCTACTGTAGACATGAGAGTCTGGGCAGAATCAAATGGAATAATTTATTTGCGATCGCTAAACTGTGAAATTTTAGGTTTCGAGTATATTAACCAGCGCTTTGCTCTCAATTTAAAAGGCTATTTGTCTCCCAAAGAGTTTAGCACTGGCACTCGCCTGCAAGGAAAAGCTGATTTAGAAGTAGTGGTGGATTTTCCACCGCCATTTTCCTTTACTCCTAAGCCGATTTTAGAAGCTACTGGCAATGGTTTGCTCAAAAGTGTACTGTTGTCGGTTAAGCAACGGTTATTGAATCAACTTTTGACGGATTATCGTTACTGGGTGATATCACAAACCAAAGATAGAGGACTTGACAGTGATAGTACTGAATTACCAATCCTGAATGCTGAGTAACTATTTAACTAATTTGTAATTCGTAATTCGTAATTCGTAATTAGAAACAGTTACACAAGGGACTTCCAACAAATAAATTATCCAATCTTGTGGGGTGGACATCTTGTCCGCCCAAGGCTTGGGGCGCTCGTGTCGCCCACCCCACAAAAAGTAGTTGAGTATTTTTTTATTTGGAGTTCCCTAAGTGGATTTAGACCCCCGATGAAAACTTAGCCAACTATAAACGTAGATTCCGTATCCGCAGGAAAAGGGAATTATACCCGAAAATTACGAATTACGAATTACGAATTATTTTGATTTGGCAAGGACGAAAAGACTGACGATGTAGGGGCGAAGGCCCGTATTGTTGCAAAGCCAGCAAATGCCGGTGGCTACCATAACCCTTGTTACACTCCAGGTTGTACATAGGGTATTTTAATGCTAAACGCATTATCAGATCGTCACGCCAAACCTTAGCGACAATACTAGCAGAGGCAATAGCGAGCGATCGCTCGTCTCCTTTAACTATTGTTTGTTGCGGCAATAGCAAATCTTTGATTGACTGATTGCCGTCAATCAAGCAGAGCGCAGGCTGTACCTTTAACTTCAGCACAGCCCGCTTCATTGCTAACAGCGTCGCTTGCAAAATATTTATCTTGTCAATTTCGGCAGTAGAAGCAAACCCAATTTTCCAGTCTATAGCCAGCGCACAAATTTGCTGCGCTAACTGAGTTCTCCGAGAACTAGACAACTTTTTACTGTCTTTGATTTTAGCTGCTATCAATATTGGCAAAGCGCGATCTGGTAAGATCACTGCTGCCGCCACGACAGGACCAAATAGAGCACCTCGCCCTACTTCATCCACACCTGCAACCAGCTCTGGAATCCCTAACAAGGTAGAAAACTCCAACCAAGTGGATTGTTCCAAAGGCGTTGGCAATATTTCTACCATAAAGCAAATTAATTATCCTCGATCGCTGAAGAACGACGGCGGCGGCGACGGCTGGCTGTGGCGCTACTATTAGCTTCACTTTCATCTGCAATTTCGTTCGCGGCAGCTTTTGCAGACAAGCGTCCCGAAGGATTCACAGTTAACTCCGATGGTGGTTCAGTTGTCTCTTCGATCAAAGATTTTTGTTCTGGCTCAATAACTTTTGGTGTCAGTATTTTGCTTGCAGTTATTTCAGGTGTTGCCTTTTGGGCAATAGTGATTATTTCAGGTGTTGCTTTTTGGACAATAGTTGATTCTGAGGTTGATTCAATTGGGGTCGTTGGTTTTTGACCGGGCTGAATCACATTAATAATCACAGACTTGGTATTTTTAACCTCTTGCTCTAACTTCACTAAGGGAGATATTCCCATCAAGGCAAATATATCCTGTTCTTGGAGGCTCATTTCTACAGTTCTAATCTCCGGTGGTTCGACCACTGGTTTAACTGGTTCTGCCTTGATAATTTTAGTGCGCTCTACTCTTTCACTCCAGCCTGGTTTACCAAGGGTGGGTGAGGGAATTTCTGGCGCAACTCCTAGTTCTGGTTCTATATCCAGGTCTAAATCTGGCTCGTTAACAAAAGTCAGGGGACTGGGAACAATCCGAGCTTCATCTTTCCCGTTTAGCCCATTGACACCAATTCGACTGCGGCGAGTCCGGGTACGGCGCTTATCATTAAGTTCTTGATAACTAGGATGATTGATCAGATTTAGGTTGCTCAATTCCGAGTCGCCGTCAAATCCTTCCCCAAATCCATCGTATGTTTCTCGTGGTTCCGGGATACGGGCAGATGGCTGACGTGGTTCTCGGTGAGGCAAGGATACAAAACGTTCGCGCTCTGGTGTTTCTGCCGGTATTGGCAATCGGTTTTCGATTTCTCCAGGCAGACGCACAGTATGCCCTAAACCGCCACAGGTGGGGCAAGTTTCACCAAACAATTCATAAATATTTTGACCCTGACGTTTGCGGGTCAATTCTACTAAACCCAGTTCGGTAAGTTGGGCAATCTGGGGACGAGCTTTGTCTGCTTTGAGTGCTTTATTAAAGTGTTCGAGAACTTGTAGTTGGTCGCGTCGCGATTCCATATCGATAAAATCAACGACGATCACCCCAGCGATATTTCGCAGACGCAACTGGCGAGCAATTTCTGTTGCTGCTTCGCAGTTTGTCCACAAAACTGTTTCTCTAGCTGTTGCCGATCGCGTAAACGAACCTGAGTTAACATCGATTACGGTTAATGCCTCCGTCGGCTCGATGATAATGTAACCGCCAGAAGGTAGGTCTACCCTTGGTTTCAGGGCTTCTCTAATTGCAGCAGTGATCCGAAAGTACTCTAAAATTGGGGAGCGATCGCGATGATGGTCAATCAACAATCCCTGCGGTGTTTGACCGCCACTCCAATTCTGCAAGTACTGTTTGACGCGCTTCAAACCAGTACTGGAATCTACCACAATCCGATTGACATCCGCGCCGTACATATCCCGCAATACGCGTTGGATAAAGTCATCGTCTCGGTTGAGCAGTGCTGGGGCACGGGTGGAATGGGCTTCCTGCTGGATAGCCTCCCATTGCTTTTGCAGCAATTCCAAATCTTCCATAATCGCTTCTTCGGGTTTACCTTCTGCTTCTGTACGCACAAGCAAACCCATTCCCGCCGGCTTAACCAAAATCGCCAGCGCTCGTAAGCGGTTGCGCTCACTTTCACTTTTAATCCGTCGAGATAAGTTTACGCCCCGACCGTAAGGCATCAGTACTACATAGCGTCCAGGTAAGGTGATATTACCTGTGAGCCTGGGCCCTTTTGTCCCCGTTGGCTCTTTCATTACTTGCACCAAAACTTTCTGTTGTGGTGTAAGTAGTTCTGTAATTGCCGCTGCGGTACGCTTGAGCTTCAATGGGCCCAAGTCGGTAACATGAATAAAACCGTTGCGCTCTGGGTCGCCAATATTAACAAAAGCCGCATCTATCCCAGGCAATACGTTTTCTACCACTCCTAAGTAGATATCGCCTATTTGATGATGACCCGTAGCAACAACGAGTTCCTGTATTTGATCTTCAGAAAAAACCGCAGCAATTTGGTGCTGCTCCGCGATGATAATTTGTTTCGGCATTCAATTTCCTCAAAAATTGGCAGCACTTACAGGTTTGAGGTTTGTTATATCAAGTCCGGTTAATTACTTAATAATTCAAAACTAATTGCGTGTCCGCGTCAGTTTTAATTACCAATGTTTTCTCGGTTTGATATTATACTTTCGCTGCCCTCGCAACCCTCAAAAGGCGCTACTGATAATAAAAATCGCAAATCTGAGCTTCTAAGTTAAATAGCTATTGGCGCTCTTAAGAGCGTTTTTACGGCTGATTATTCCAGAACTGCTGCATATCGTTTAAGCTATTAAATCAACCGTTCGTGGTTGATTTGTGATGCAATACTCTCAAATCTTGAGAGTTCTGAGTTGAAGTTCTAAATCCTGAGTGAGCATTGTAACTCAGGATGTTTTCTTTGAGAGTAACCTACTGAATTCGTTAAGAAAAAGAAACTATTTCTATTTTCCATTCCCTGGATTTATCTTAGGGTTATACTCAGCAGCCACAGTTGCTACCTTGCCTTGAGCCGCTCTAAACTAAGACAAGCACCGCTTGGCGCGTCTCGCGAACGTCTACAAGTAGGCAGAACCGACAGCAGTTGCTTTAACTCTAAAAAAGTAATGCACTAGCTCTTGGGCACTACGTGGATTAGACATTCAGCAGTTGTTTAAAAAGGATGAATTTAGAGAAACTAACCGAGCCTGCTGTTAGTTACTGATTCACAAGGTAGCTACATAGAGAGTGTGCATTCTTTAATCTGCTTTTTGTTTGTCTAGGATTTTATCCTAGAAGTTGCACTCTAATATCTTTGCTTTCGCCCCCTGAATACAGGGTAGTGAACCAGCTAATTCAATGCAGCGCCAGAAAATTTCTCTTCACCCTATTCTAACGCAACCTTGCTAAAAATCAATTCCTGTGAGCTGCCATCTATAGGACAACTACTAGCAAGTTGCCCTACAGGGATTATACCCCTAAAATTAGCCGATTGCGGTGGATGTGCAGGAGTTGAAATTCTACACCAGCCACTGTCTCTAGCATAAACAGGATTTGTTCGGGACGCAACAGCAAACCGTCCTGGCGATAGCTACCTAAATAACGGATTACAGATGACATACATTCTGCAATGCTATTGTGGGTTTCTACTAATTCCAGTTCAAATAAGCGATCGCGCAGATTTATTAACTGGCTCTTGCCTGATTTAGTTGTTTGCTCGTACCAAAGTTCCTCTTTTGCTTTGATTGTATCAATCCAGGTTTGCCATTGTATGGGTGTTGTTTCTGCTAGTGCTGCTACAGTAATTAAATACTCTGCGGACTCTAGCAGTTGGGTAGCGGCACTAGCTTTTAAATCTATTTGCTCCACATTATATATAGGTATGTCTGTGGGCATTTCACTAGCCAACTTTTCGCGGAAAGTATCAACTTCCACTGGCACAGTTAACTCAAAATCTGCAATTTCACCGCTGCTAGTAGCCCCTAGAGCCAAAGCGGTTGCTAGAGAAATCCGTGGCATTGGGTGAAACCCACCAGTAAAAGCAATTGGTAAGCCGGATCGCCGCACAACTCGGTCAAACAGACGGATTAAATCAAGATGGCTCATTAAAGCCATATTACCTTGTTTCCCAAACCAAACTCGCAGTCTTTGCGCCTTAGTTGTGTTGGGGACAAATTCGCCAGCAAATTTTGGGATAGCAGGTGATTCAATCACCACGTTGTGCCCAAAATCGGTGCCACAGACGCCACAATGAGAACAACCTTCAAAAGAGCAGTCTGGTACGATTGCAGCTTCTAGAGCGCGTTGCAAGTCTTCTTGGAGCCACTTTTTGTCAATCCCGGTATCAATATGATCCCAAGGTAGGGGAATATCGAGAGAGTGGGGAGTGCTGAGTGAGATGTTCTCCTCTGCTTCTGTGCTTTTTTGCGCCTCTATATGAAATAAATTCCATTCGCCATTTTCTACTTGGCGGTATTTCCAATCTAAATCAGCTTGGGCGATCGCAGATCCCCAAGCGCTAAAAGCTCGATCTAAATTTTCATACCAGGAATCCATACCTGCACCCAATTCCCACGCAAGGCGGACTACTTTGCTCAAATTGCGATCGCCTCGTCCTACAAAATCTTCCATTGCCGAAATGCGGACATCGGTAAAATTTACCTTCACTGCCTTGATTCGGCGGAATTCTTGCCGCAACAGGTTTTGTTTGCGCTTAAATTCAGCCGTAGAAACTGAGTGCCACTGGAATGGTGTATGGGGCTTGGGCGTAAAGTTAGAAATCGTCAGGTTAAAGTTTAGAGGTTTTCTGCCCTTGCCTCGACATTCTCGCTGTAGCCAGCTTACCGTTTCAGCAATGCCCAAAACATCAGCATCCGTTTCACCCGGCAAGCCAATCATAAAATACAACTTTATTTTATCCCAGCCTTGCTCCCAAGCGGTTTTCACCCCTCGCAACAATTCTTCATTTGTCAACCCCTTATTCACAATGTCTCGCATCCGCTGAGTACCAGCTTCTGGAGCAAAAGTCAGTCCACCTTGGCGCGTACCTCCCAGGATGTTGGCAATATTCTCATCAAATCTGTCTACCCGTTGGCTTGGTAGAGTCAGAGAAATGTTTTCATTTTTTAAGCGATTTTTGATTTCCATCCCCACTGCTGGTAGGGACAAATAATCAGAACAACTCAAAGATAGGAGGGAAAACTCATTGTAACCAGTTGCCCGCATACCCTGTTCAATTGCTTCTACAACCTTATCGGGTTCTACATCCCGTGCTGGTCGAGTCAGCATTCCTGGTTGACAGAAGCGACAGCCACGAGTGCAACCACGCCGAATCTCAATACTCAAGCGGTCATGCACCGTTTCTACGTAGGGAACCAAACCAATAGAATATGCTGGTATGGGAGTTGCAACCCGTCGCAGAATTCGTTTTGGTACGTCTGGGCGCAGAGGGTGAACTGAGCCATCCTCTGCCATGTCGTAAAACTGAGGCACATATACGCCTGGTATCTGTGCCAAATCCAGTAACAGGTGTTCCCGACTTAATCCTGCTTGTTTGCCTTGTTCTAAAATCAAACCAATTTCTGGCAGCAGTTCTTCTCCATCTCCAAGGGCGATAAAGTCGAAGAAGTCAGCATAAGGCTCAGGATTTGATGTCGCTGTTTGCCCACCAGCGAAAATCAACGGAAAGGATGACTGGGTATCGGTAGATTCTCTGCCTCCCTGCCCCTCTGCTCCTCTGCTTTCCTGCCTCTCTCGCCACGTCAAGGGAATTCCAGCTAAATCCAACATTTCGAGGATATTAGTTGCACCCAGCTCGTAACTGAGGCTAAAGCCTAAAATGTCGAATTCTCTTAGCGATCGCTTTGACTCTACCGCAAACAATGGCGTATTAGTTTCCCGTAGTTTGGCTGCCAGGTCTTTTCCTGGGAGGTAGGCGCGATCGCACAATTGACGCGGTTGGGCATTCAAGATGTTATAAAGGATGATGTGCCCTAAATTAGATGCACCGACTTCATATACTTCTGGGTAGGTTAAAACCCAACGTATTGCTGCCGTATCCCAAGGTTTGTGTACCGCTAACAGCTCGTTACCCAGGTAACGTGCTGGTTTTAAAATATCTGACGTTATTAATTTTTCAACTGCAACAACCACTGTGCTATCTTCTAGCTACCTTAATTACAGCTACCTAAACCCAACATTAGCATTGAATTAGGTCTTCTAACAGATTTTATCGTTGCAACTTACAACTCCTTTACATAAAGTCCACTTAATTATTGCCCGAACCTTTGTGCTTTTACATAAAGTTATATTTGAAGCAATTTGGCTTCAGCGTCTAATATTTCAAATACCCTATCTAGTTGCGTCAGTTCAAAAATCATTCTAATTTGTGGGGCAACAGCGCTAAGTTGGCAACTTCTTCCTAAAGTAAGAGCCAGCTTGTGTGTAGATAACAATGCCATCAACCCCGCGCTGTCTAACGATTCTACTGCTGCGAGGTCTACTACCAAGGTGGAAATACCATTTTGCGCCAACGCTGTAGCCATATCTCGTTCAAATTCCAAGGCGTTTGCAGCATTTAAGCACCCTTGGGGGCGAATAACTGCAATTTTGGGATAGTTAAGCACTGCCTGCATAGTTACATCCTATTAAGAATTTTGAAGCGTCAAGCTAAGGATTATTTGAACATAAACTCTATCTTGTTGCATCGACCATACGTCTTAGCTCTCTTTGCTGAATCTTTATTGCTTTAGTATGTCTGTTTAAAGATTGTTATAATTCCAGGTTAAAATGTGTTTATATATACTTTTTTTTTATGTCACTTCAAAAAGAATCAACTATAGACGGCCATAAAGCAGACAAATTATCAGTAACTATGCTGAGAAACCTTGCTTAGTCTATCACTAAAGCTAATTTAACCAAGTTTTAACGTTAGGTTAAATCTGCAACTTTAGCGTTGCTGATGGTATACGGCAAAGTCATAGTGAATTATCTCTCTAACTAATAAAAATGTGATATATATCACTACTAAGTTAGTATTTGGATCGCTCTTTATACTGAGACCGCTCTGGGATGATTAGTATCATATTACAGTTGGGTTATTATTTATGAGAACTCAGTACGCTATTCGTAAATTGGTAGAAAAAGCTCTTGACATTAAAAAACTAACTCCTGAGATAGAGAATGAAATCAATTCAGAACTGACGGAACTGGGTTATATTTCTGATGTTGATTACGAAGCCTTAGAATTATTAATGGCAGAGATGGATGCTGGACGAATCCAGTTGGTTCCTAGCCTGGGATTTTAAAATAATTCATAATGACGCTTTCTACCTTCGCGCAGGGTGTCGCAGACAGAAGTTATGTGTAGCTTGCTTCTCTGTAAGAAGACGAGGACTCTCTAATGTAATTCGTAATTAAATCTAGCAGGGGGATAAAAGGCTAGTATTTTTCTATGAGGTTGATTATCTAAATACTTAAAGTGGCGTAAACTGTGCTAAAAAACCTCTACATTGTGCATTCTATCGAAAATCCCCATACAGTTCGCTAAACGCCTAAAAAAATTCCTCCCAATCTGTTTGCTGAATTTGTCTACAAGCGGAATGAACTCGTTGCTAAGGGAGTTGATATCATCAATATGGCTACTGGCTCGCCAGATAAACTGACTTCTAATCATATCCTTCAGGTGATGCATCAGGCGATTGACGACGCTGCTAACCACAATTATCCACCTTACGAAGGGACGAAATAATTTCTGGTGCGAAGGATGTAGTAATCGAATTTTACAGTCTTCAATGTATGAAAGATGGTGGTATTCGCTACAGTTGAGGAAGATGCAGATAATTAGAAACTGGGGACTGGGAAGACAAAGGGACAAGGAAGACAAGGAAGAATTATTCAAGAAGTCTCTATATTGTCTATTCCCAATGCCCAATGCCCAATGCCCAATGCCCCATTCTAATCCCCAATCACCAATCCCTCTTGATATGCTTGCCAAAGTTGGTGAATAAACTGATTAAGTTGCTGCTTTGCGGCTGAATCAGGTTCAGTTTTTGGTTCTTTCGCTAAAAGTTGGCTCAAGAAGGTAATTACTTCTGTGTCTAATGCTGGGCGAAATAAATTGGCAGGCCAAAGTAAGTCAGATGCGTCTCGCAAATCGGTAATTAAGGGTGATTCTTCTATGAAAGTAACCATTAATAAAGGACGCACCCAGCACAACTGGCGAGAAATTACAAATTGAATGACTTCTGCATGCAGGTTCCTGTCGCCATACTCTAGAGACACAATTTGTCCTGGTTGAAGAAAATCTAGGCTCATGTCCATCTTGGGCAAGGGCAAGGATTGTTTTGCTTGCAACTTTCTTAATTTTAAAAGTGAAAATGCGCTACGTTTAAGAAAAGCTTCTGTAAGATTAGGGTAGCACTCTTACGGCAGCCATGTCTTAGACGTGTGCCTTATCAAGTGACTACGCAAAATTAATCAACCAATCCCTGCCAGCAAAGGGTTTTCCTAGCATAGTATCTGAGCAAAAATACTATAGAATAGGTAAACAACTGTTGAGCGATCGCAAAACAGAGACTTTGTTGTAGTGAAGTAACGAGAAAAGAGCAAAGAGCCGTGTCAGTTGAAACTATTCAAAAGCCTTCCACAACCCGCAAGCTCGCGCCTCGGTATCGCGTTTTGCTCCATAACGACGACTACAACTCTATGGAGCATGTTGTACAGTCGCTAATCGCCACTGTACCTAGCCTTACCCAACCCCAAGCTGTGAGCATCATGATGGAAGCCCATACTAACGGGCTAGCTTTAGTCATTACTTGCGCCTTGGAACACGCTGAGTTTTATTGCGAAACATTGATAAGTCATGGTTTAAGTAGCACCATTGAACCTGATGAATAGTCATTAGTTATTAGTCATTGGTCATTAGTCGAAATTTAGAGTATTGGCTGCTGATTAGTGACTTATTTAGTATGAAAAAAAACCTTGTCCGTTTAGCTGAACGCCCTGTCCCTATTAGGCTGGGTGCTTTTATTTTGACTTTATTGTTGCTATGGTTGCCATTGGCTACACCAATATACTTACTAGTGGATGATTCAAATTTAGAAAGTATATTGACATTGGTATTGTTATATGCAGTATTTATTTTCCTCCTGAGACTATGGGGCAAATATGTCTACCAGCAATCGCAAATTCTGCGGCATTATGGTTTGGAATTCACGCGGCAAAACGGTGTGGATTTACTGCGTGGCTTGGCTCTGGGGATAATTAATATTCTGATACTTTTTGGGGTAGAAAGTTTGTTGGGTTGGTTGGTGTGGCAACAACCGAAAGTTTTCTTGCTGAAAGTTGTTTTAGAGGGTTTACTTGTTGGCTTAGGTGTTGGATTTGCTGAGGAATTGTTATTCCGAGGCTGGTTGCTAGATGAATTACAACGAGATTACAGTCTGCGTGTGGCACTGTGGACAGATGCAATTGCCTTTGCTACATTGCACTTTATTAAACCCTTGGAGGCAATTATTCATACACTGCCGCAATTTCCAGCTTTAGTACTGCTGGGGTTAACGCAGGTATGGGGAAAGCGTTGGCAAAGGGGACGTTTGGGTTTACCAATTGGTTTACATGGTGGTTTAGTTTGGGGCTACTACATTATTAATGTGGGTAAATTAGTGAAATATTCTGGTGAAGTTCCTGATTGGGTAACTGGTGTGAATAATAATCCCCTGCAAGGAGTTATGGGAGTGTTGTTAATGAGTGTACTAGCTTTGGGGATACGAGGGCGAACAGTGAAAAATTAAAAATGGGTAACATATTTTGAAGATAACTAACTTCTTCTTATTTTTGGGAAATCTAGTAATAGATAATTTGATATAGCACGTGTTCGTATGCCTCAGTTACAAATTATTATTACTGGAATTTTATGTGTAGCTATCTTTACTTGCTGGTTAGTCTTTAGCAGTTCAACTTTTAACATTGGAATAACTCCTATTATTGCTATACTTTTTCTATTGATATCGTTGGGATTAGTTTTTTGGGTATTCTTCAGTCCATCGGGAAAAGCATTCGCCCATAAATACAACAAATCACAACAGCAAATAGCAGAAGTAGAGGGCAAAATTTCCTTACTTACTCAGACTCGATTGAGAGAAAGTAACTATACAAAAGTAATGCTTGATTTTCAGGGACTTTATACATTCTCGGAAGTATCAGAATGGGATAAAAATGCAGGCATTACAATTCAAAAAATCATGGATTCAATTCAAAATATTGAGATAGAGATAGATGCTCACAAAGATGTTTTAAATCAGTGGAAAAGAAAGGAGCTTCAGAAGAAACATATATCAGTCCTAGAAAACATGGCGGAGAAACTACAAGAAGCCATAGACTTTACCCCTAACTCTTCTAAAGAGCAAAAGGCACTACTCAAGGAACTACGCCATCAGAAAAAAGAATTACAGTTACAGAAGCGTGAAGTAACAGCTAATATGAAGGTAATACAAGCAAATGCTCGTTCTCGCAGTGTTTATGCAGGTAGGGGTTTTTTGGGTATATATAATTCCAAACTAGCAGCATCGGAACGACGTAGAATTCGGTATCAAAAAGAAGCTGAATTAAATCCTAGTGAAGATATAAAAGCAGCGATCGAACGTCAGATTATGCAAATTGATAAAAATATCCTTTGGGTTGAAAGATTTTCAGAGTGATCTAAGCTTCCTGTTATAGCGATCGTCTGGAACTATAAATTGGGGAAGCGCTCTGCATCAGAATACATAATTGCTAAAAATTTTGATCGCCTGTCTTCACGATAATTCACATTGGGCGATCGCACCTACGCCACATTTTTGACTGAGATAATTCCTTCACCACACCACTGAATCAGTAGCCATCTGTCAGAATCTTTATCCAGTGCTGGCTTGAGACGGAAATTAAAAACCTCTTGCCATACCTCTACTCCATACTGAGATACAAAATCTGCCTCTAGTTCTTTAAACTGTTCCCATTGCCGATTTGCGATCGCGCTCAACATGGGAATGATTGCGGTGATTGAGACTTCTGCGGCGACGGGTGTCATTCTGGGTAATCCTCAAAAGTACAAATAATCGGCATAGGTGGTTTTTTAGTGTTGATGATTTTAACCAACCGTTTACCTTTGCTTCTGGCAGCGCAAAACAGGCTAACTCTGTTTCTGCTGCCGACCAATCTCTTAAATCTGTTACCGGGTCAAACTCCTCTTCATCTGAGCTGTTTGATTGGCTTTCGTCGCTCATGCTTTGATTCGTTAATAGGGACTGCGACTAGGTACAGTTCGGCTCACAAATTTTCACCTGCTGAAACTGCAAGCACTAACAGATAGTAAAATTTTAAGTAATTGACATGATATTGTAAAGCAACGCACTGCGGCGAAATAATTATAATTTTAAGGAGATTGCTTGATGCCAAACTCATGCCACGTTTACCTCTTACGGGATGGGCAACATCAAGTCCTAACTATTCCTGATGAATTTGCTCTATCCAGCACAGAAGTTTTGTTACGCAAAGAAGGTAATCGATTAATCATCGAACCTATTTCTTCCGGTTCTCTACTTTCGCTGCTTGCCACTTTGGAAGATATTACAGAAAACTTTCCTAACATAGATGAAGGGTTACTGCCACTCGATGACATCGTGCTTTAATCCTGGCCAATGACCTATCAATACCTGCTAGACACCAACATTATTTCAGATTTGGTAAGACATCCTCAAGGTTTGGTGTTTCAGCGGCTTATAGCCGTAGAGGAAAACTGCATTTGTACCAGCATTATTGTAGTGTGTGAACTGCGATTTGGTGCAGCTAAAAGTGGCTCTCTCCGTCTTCTTCATCAACTAGAAAGCATTCTTGAAGTGTTACCTATTTTGTCGCTATCGTCTCCCGTGGATCAGCACTATGCGGTAATTCGCACACACTTAGAGCAAACAGGAAGACCCATCGACCCTAATGACTTACTGATTGCTGCCCATGCCCTAGCCCTTAACCTAACGCTTGTTACAGCAAATGTCCGCGAATTTGAACGCGTACCTGGTCTAAGCGTAGAAAATTGGCTACTTTGAAGGCATACATTGGGGTGCTTTAGTATTTATTATTCATTGCAGTTTGTATAAATTAATACCTATTCAAAGCGTAGCCTCCACAACTGTACCCACCACACAAGCTTTATTCAAATTAACGCCGCTCAAATTTGTACCTTCTAACTCTGCACAGAGTAAATTCGCCCCCGTTAAATTCGCCCCTGCCAAATTCGCCCCCCGCAAGTCAGCTTCTTCCAAATTTGCTTCACTCAATAAAGCCCCTTGCAAATCGGCACGACTCAAGTCTGCACCTTTGAGATTTGCTCCAGTCAGGTTTGTACCGCGCAAGTCAGCACCGCGCAAATCAACGCCTTGCAAGTTGACATTCATCAAATTTGCACCACTCAAGAAAGCACCCACCAATGACACATCACTGAGTCTGGCTCCCATCAAGTTAGCGCCACGCAAATTGCTACCCCGCAAGTCAGCGCCTGTTAAATCTGCTTGCATCAGGTTGGCTCCCATCAAATTCGCCCGCAAGTCAGTTGCTTGGAGGTTGGCTCCCATCAAATTTGCCCCCTCCAAATGTCCACCTTCGAGCTTAGAACCAGCAAAATTAGTGCCGACAAGGCTAGCACCAGCAAGATTAATCCGGCTTAAATCCAGTCGGGAGAGTTCCTCGTCTTCTAAATTTGCCCCTGAAAGTTGTTTGAGTTTTCCTAATTTAATGGCTTCAATATTCATGTAAAGTAACTACCAATCTCTTCACTGATCTTGCTGTGGCTATCCCATTGGGAATCAAGTATCCAGATGCCGACGCTGAATTTGGGTGTCATCAAGGGTAAGTCGAGTCCCTGTTGTAAACCCATAACTAATAAAGCTAGGGTATCTACAAGTTTAGGGTCAAAGCGCGTAGATTGTTGCTGTCTGCACTCATCTAAAGCTTGAGTAAATATCTGTTCCCGGCTTTGATTTGACGATTTTCGCTCATTGACTCGCCACTGAAAATCTGCCAATAATGCCAAAATCCTCGATTCTAAGGGAATTTCATCTCCAGCTAAACCTGCCGGTTCCCCTGTGCCATTCCACCACTCGCTTTGGTGAGTAATAATTTGGGCTACTGCTCGTAGTCGTGGCATGGTTCGCAATACTTGCGCCCCTGGTACTAGGGGACAAGTTAAGGGACAACTAGGGGCATCTTCTTGGTAGCGTGTGGAGATACTGTCTGTGAGAACGCTTTCTGCTTTTTGTAATGGATCTATGCGATGCAACAAAGCCGCCAGTCGCAATCTTTTAATTTGCCATGCGGGAAGATCCAAAAGCTGGGCGATCGCTTCAGCAAGAACTACTATTTCCGCAGCTGCCATTGGATTGTTGACATCTGCCATATCCATTAGTTGCGCCATTCGCAAAAAGGCTTGAATTTCGTTAGAAACCAAGTTGCGATCTAGGGTTTGTTTCTGAAGTGCTGTAGGGATGGATAAATTATCTTGCCCAGTCTGGAGGTAATCTACTACACGGGAGACAACTGCACCTAAATTTTGGGATCTGTCCATTGACGGTACAATTTGCTGTTTATCGCCTGTAAGTTTTTCTGCCAGTTTTGGGTTGTATTTTTTGATGTGAGCGATCGCTATTTCTGCTGTTTCTTGCACTAACTCTGGCTCAAATGTCCACAAGCCATAGAATTTGCGCTCTAAGTCTGATGTCGGTACTCCAGCGCTGCCATAATCAGCCTCAGATAATTCTTGACAAATTACCATTGCTGTGTATTTAGGCGATAAAATAATTAAGTGCCACTCCTGCGCCACTGGATCGCCTGAATCTAATGCCACTAAGTCTACGTTGGATAACTCGCTGGTGGGATGCTCTCCAAAGCCAGATTCAGCAGCAGCCATAATCGCAATTTGGCAGCTGCACTGGGCGATGTCTGCATATCGATCAGCTTCTTGTAAATACCATTTTCCCTGTTGAAAGGCTGTGATGACTAAGGGTGTACCGTCGTCGGTTAAAATATGGTCTTCTAGAGCGTGGCACAGGGCAACTAGGGTATTTTTGTAGTAAACACCGAATCGAATTGGCCTGGTGGTATGGCGATGAGCTGCTTCCAGCTGTTGTAGGATTGAACCTTCTAACATGGGATTTGATAAAAATAACCGCAGAGGCACTGAGGAAGATAGAGGGAGAAATTCAGAATTTTGAATTTCTTCACATTTTAGTGTTTTCTAGGATACACCTGCTAACTGTTTTTCTTTTGTCTCTAATGGTGCTGTCAGTGCTGCTTCTAAGTCAGCACAACCCAGCTTTTCTTCTAAGATTTTCATGACTTCGCGCCCGAAGTCGTTGGGGTTTTGTTGCCAAGCTTGCAAGCAGACTTCGCCGAAGAATGAACCAAGGGGTTCGGGATTCCAGAGAAGTTTTTTGGCTGTCCACGGCATCAAACTCATTGGATCGTACCCTGGTTTGAGGATACCTTCTTTGAAAGCGTATTCTTCTAAATGGGTATGGGGTTGTAGTCCAATAAAGAAAATGGCAGGTTCAACTTTATCTGCACCAAAAATCCGTTCTAGTTCGCGGTGGTAAGCGATGGTTTGGCGGATGGTTTCGGGACGTTCGTCAATCACATTAAAGGAGTAGTTGACGGAAACCAAATCATTAAAACCAGCTGCTTTCAAGTCGCGGCAGTTTTGCAAGACGGTTCGCAAGTTATACCCCATCCGCATTTTCCGCACAAGTTCTTGAGAACCACTGGTAATCCCGATTTCAAAGTAGTTCATCCCAGTTTTTGCCATCAACTCACACAATTCGGGTGTCAAATTGTCGGCTCTGATATATGCTGCCCAGTGGATATCTGTCATACCAGAATCGACGATTTTTTGCAATAGTTCTACAGCATCGGCGATAAATTTTTTCGCGGGGATGAATTGGGCATCAGTAAACCAGAAGTTGCGAATGCCGCGATCGTATAATTGGCGCATCTCAGCAACAACTTCATCTGCTGGGTTGATGCGTACTTGTTTGCCTTCAACAACAGTGTAGACGCAATAACAACAGTTGTGAGGACAACCACGCTTAGTTTGTACACCTATATAAAAGTCTCGATCTTGCAGGTAATAGTTAAATTCCGGCCAGATGCTTTCGATATAATCGTAGTTACAAGCTGTCTTTTCTATTGGGGTGGGTTGTTCGTGAATTAGCCGTTGACGTGGTTGAGTTTCTCCGGCAACGTAACAACGTTCATCGCGAAAATCTCTGCCACTTAAAAGTTTTTCCAGCAGGGTTTCGCCTTCACCCACAGAAATAATTGTCCCTTGGGGTAAGCTTTTACCCAATTGTTCGTAAAATACGCTGACTGCACCACCACCGACAACTACACGAGCATCAGAATTATATTTTTGGGCACGTTTTAAACCGCGTTTGATTAAGCCCTGGTTTTGCCACAACTCTACATAGTAAGCGATGAAGATTCGCAAACCGCCCAATCCGCCGCGTAGTTTCAATAGAGGATTCTTGGCGTAGTAAAATTCAAAAGCGTTTTGTAGCGGGTTGCCACCACGTCCGCCAACTGGGGCATAAATTTGAATATCCCGCCAAGAGAATACTAGTAGTGTCGGTTTAAATTCATCAATACAGCGATCCAGAGCCGAACTGTAATCTAAAGGTGGCACTGTTCCCAAATCAAAGATGCGCTGTTCAATATTCGGAAACTGCTTGTGGACATGATCGCTTAGGTAGACAACCCCAATAGGAAAGATGGGGTTACAAGGAAGGCGAACGTAAAGAATTCGATTTTCCATCATCTGCGTTTTAACTTCCATCTTGCCAATCTGTGGAGAAAGCGAGAGAAACATTCAGTTTTAAAGTGTGTGCTTGTTTTATTTGGTTTTATTTATCACAATCATGCTTGACATTTCAGCCGATTATTGATATTTGCTCACCTGCCGTTAACAAGTGCGGAAAACGCTAAAATTGCTGTGCATAAAACATACATGGAATCTATAGAGAGCTTTATGAAGACATTTTTTCATATAGCTTTACCATAACATTGAGTTTATTCATTAAGCGATGATCCCAGCCGATTAATCCTGGGATAGATGAAGCAGCAAAACTCACTTCCTCGCTATGCTAAAAGCAAGGGGATCGTTGTTATGTCAATTCCCTAACAATCTGCTTTAAGAGAATTGAAGCTTTTATACCAGCAAAAAATCTCAAAAACTTTTATTTATAGTATATAATTCCGAAAAAGGTGTGAATAATTACAAAATTTTTATAACTGAAAATATATCTTTAGACAGAAATAATCTACAAAAACTCAGTTGGTATTCGCAGTTACAACAACTGGGGATCAGTGGGTGCTAGGCTTGGCTAGTGTAATGTAAAATTGTGGCGTAAAGCTCCTCAGCAGTTATGGCTCAAATATTAGATCCTCTACCACCTGAGCAATCAGGAAAAATTCTCTGCTGCTACATCAATGCCACGAGCAAAATACAGGTAGCTCGCATCTCCAATATTCCCAACTGGTATTTTGAAAGGGTTGTTTTCCCCGGACAACGTTTAGTGTTTGAAGCTCCACGAAAAGCTCAAGTGGAGATTCATACAGGGATGATGGCAAGTGCAATTTTATCCGATAAGATTCCGTGCGATCGCCTGAAGCTCGAAGAACCCAGTACTAGTGAGTTTGATACAGACTCATCAGATGGAGAAGACCCTATTAATACCAAATTAATGGTGCAGCAAATTAATACAAAAATCGGAGATAGTACAAAACCCTTACAAATCGTTGGTTTAGCCTCGGTTGATTAAAAAAAACAATTTTATCTAAATTTAAGGGTTGCTAATTTAGCAGCCCTTTTTGTTTATTATTTATTGGGAATTGGGGATAGGGCATGGGGCATGGGGCATGGGGCATGGGGCATTGGTTATTCTACTTGTCTCTCTTGTTGCCCTCATCTCATTTACAATCATTCTTATGAATCTGCCTTCATTTCTTTGGTTGTGGAAAATAGCCGCCTGGTCTATGGGGTTGTCCCTGTTAGCATATCTAATGTTAGCAATCACCGGCGTTTGGATGTTTCGGGCGAGAACTTCGCAGCAATTTCCTTTTATTACGCCATTTATGGGCGGTAATAAAGGGATGCGATCGCTCCACTATACAATGGGCATCAGCATGGTAAGTTTAGTGCTACTACTGCTAGCGATCGGCATTGTTGGCACTTTAGGGCACTTTGGTTCTTTAGGTCACTCGTCACACCTAATCGCTGGATTAATAGTGGTAGCACTAGTTTTACTGTCTGCTTTCAGTGCCACCCAAATTAGTGTTAGACGACCTTGGGCTAGACCGTTACACATCAGCGTAAATATTATTCTATTTATAGGATTTGCCTGGGTATCCCTGACTGGTTGGATTGTAGTACAAAAGTATTTACCCTAAAAAATTACGAATTACGAATTACGAATTACGAATTACGAATTATTAAAGTGGCATACCTTATTTGCAACACTCCAGCTAAGACATAGACCTACCCTACAATGAAGAAAAGCATTGTAATTGAGCCGTGACAGCAAACTTAGCCAATATCTCAGCTTCTATTTTTCGTCTGTCTCCTTTGATTCGGATAACGTTGCTGAGTCTATACATAGCACTCACAGTCCCATTACCTTTTTTATCGCAGGTAACAGCTGCACCCGTACCTCCAGAATTATTGTGGATAGGGATTGGCATCGGTTTTGTTGCCTTGTACGCGGTATTAACTGAACAAGTAATGGTAGATGATGAAGGAATTCAGGTTACTTACCCCGCCTGGGTGCCGAGCTTTTTTCGTAAAGGCTGGTCTTTACCTTGGTCAGATGTGAAAGAGTTAAAACCCCGCAGCACTGGTCAAGGAGGGCTAGTTTATTACTTTCTCAGCCAGGATGGGAAAGCTTATTTACTACCGATGCGTGTAGCTGGATTTGCCCGTTTGGTGCAAATTGTGCAAGCAAAGACGAGCATTGACACCACAGATGTTCGCCCTTTAGCGCAGCCCTGGATGTACCTGATTTTACTAGTACTCACTCTGCTGCTACTATTAGTCGATGGCTGGGCGATCGCTACAGCCTTAACTAGTACACAATTAACTTAGGTTATTTCTCTGCAATCCTCAGTCCCGTTGAATACAGCAAAAGCCACACTCAGGCTAGAGCAAGTTAATCTGTTTACGAAGCTGAAAACCCAACTTCCCGGCAATCAGCAGGGATACCCCATATTGCAGGATATTTCCTTTGAGGCATCCCAAGGCGATCGCATTGCCATTGTAGGCCCAGTAGGCGCTGGGAAAACTTCGTTATTACGCCTCATCAACCGCCTAATTGAACCCACGAATGGTAAACTCTATCTAGAAAATCAAGAATATCGCCAAATTCCCGTCATCCAGCTACGGCAGATGCTTGTACTTGTATTGCAAGAATCAAAACTGTTGGGGATGACAGTTGGGCAAGCCTTGGCTTATCCTTTAGTTTTGCGTGGTTTGCCCAAACAGACAATTGAGCAACGAGTAAATCACTGGACAGACCAACTACACATTCCCAGTGAATGGTTGGGGCGAACAGAGGTGCAACTTTCTGCGGGACAACGACAACTAGTAGCGATCGCTCGTGCCTTAGTCATCCAACCTAAAATATTACTATTAGATGAGCCAACCTCTGCCCTCGATACTGCTACGGCTTCTCATCTAATGCAAATCTTAACCCAGTTGAGTCAAACTCATCAAACCACGATTCTGATGGTAAATCACCAACTGGAACTAGCCCAGATGTTTTGCACTCGGTTATTACACCTACAACAAGGTCATTTATTCGCAAATCAAACAGCCTCAGAGATAGACTGGATTGAATTACGAAAAAGCCTGATTCAAGCAGCAACTCAAGACGATTTTGGATTTTAAATTTTGGATGAGACAGGAATCAGGAATCGTTTTCTTACTCCCCCTCACCCCAGTACTCAATGCTCAATGCCCAATGCCCAATGCCCCATTCACACTTGACTACTAGTAAGTGTTGAACGTTGATTATTAAATCTCTCTCTAGCTAACTTTGTTGTTTGTGACTGTGAAATATTGGTATTCAAAATTTCCATGTTAAAACGGTATCCAACATTGCGGATAGTTTGAATCAAATTGGGTTGCCGGGGATCGAGTTCAACCTTTTTCCGCAGGGATAAAACGTGAGTATCAATGGTACGAGGGTTATCGATAGCGTCAGGCCAAGCACGACGCAGCAATTCCGATCTACTTAGAGGTACTCCTCCAGCTTGTGCTAAAACGTACAGCAAACTAAATTCCTGGGGTGTTAAGTCAATAAACTCCCCTTGGAAGCGGACGCGGCGCTGAACTAAATCGATTTGCAAAGTGCCATAATCCAAATAAGCTGGTGCAGTAGGTGTGCGCTTCCGGCGAATCAATGCCTCTACTCGTGCCAAAAACTCTTGCATCCCAAAAGGTTTGCTCAGGTAATCATCTGCACCAGCCTTTAAACCTGCGACTATATCAGCTTCACTATTACGGGCAGATAGCATTAAAATTAGAGGTTGCTGCTGACGATGCAACCAACGACAAAACTCAATGCCATCACCATCAGGCAGGTCTGCATCTAAAACTACCAGTGTTGGTTGATGGCTTAAAAATACTTCCCTTGCTTGATAAATACTGGCAGCTTGATGCACGCGGTATTCCAGTTGTTGCAAGTGCCAACCCAACAACGACCTCAAATGGGGATTCCCCTCAATGATTTCTATACAAACCGAACCCACGGCGGCAAGACCCCTTAGCGTCGATGACTTTCAAAGTAACAAGCCCATCTCTAAGGTTTTGTAGCCTTTGTTACTTCAATTGCGATTAACTTTACATTTACTAATAAAATAAGTCGCAATATCTTTAATTTATGCCTTGCCAATAGGCGATTAGAAATATTATTAAATTTTTATTAAATTTATCGAAAGTATTGTTAGACTTATAAAAAGTTCTTTTAACTTAACATTTTGCTTTGAGATGGGTGTAATGTGGCAAATATCTATAACCCAACCAGCTAACCCTACTACAACAGCTTTTCAACTTGATTAAACCTGATGGCAAAAGTGGATTTTTTCGCAAAAACTTAGTACTCCCATCCAGGAATATAACATCAATACAATTGGGCTGTGATTGTGAAAATCAAAAAAATAACTTAAGCAGCTAACTAGAATCGATGTTTTCTGGAATAGGATTAAAGTAGCTTGTAGCTGCTATAAGGGTAATACCCAAAGTAGATGTGTTGACTTTGAATTTATGACAAAGTGAAATTACACTTCACTTTTTAGCGTGAATCATTTACAATTCTCATTCCAAAGAGATTAATACAGCAGTTATGCTCCAAGACACACAAACCATCCGCTATTACCAAAGACTCACCGATGCCTTCATCGAGCTATGGAATCGCGGTTATCGCACGGATGATATGCGGATGTATTTGGATGGATATCTAGCCGCACTGCGACATAGCAACGTCATTGAACCTTTTCTGATTCATCGCCTAGAAGAGGAGGCCAGCCGCTTCTTGTACGATGGATCGAACTTTGCAGTGCCGCAACCACAGCCACAACCCGATTACTACTAAGTACTATTTACCTGGTCATTGATAGTAACCGTTAATTACCGCAGATGATTATAGCATATTATCTGTATTGGTCAACGGGTTGTCGTGGTGTGAAATTTTGGAGATATTGTATTGATTGAACGCATCCCCTCAGCCCTATATTGGTTTTGCCAATTAGACTGAGGGGATTGTTGTTTAGCAATAAAATCAAGTCCAACAAAGAGTATTTTTGCCAGAAACCGATTAAAAAATCCTTGAAAGGGGAAATAAATAGTATATCTCCTGTCAAGGATATAAAAAACGGTATATTGCCTTGATGGCAAAGCGCAAATTCAGCAACATACTCTTTAGTTGGGGTAAAAAGAGCTTAAGAAGCTAATGCTACTTCTACCTTTTCTTGCAATTCACCTTTTTGGTACAGTTCAATCAAGATATCAGAACCGCCAAGGAATTCGCCATTAATATATACTTGGGGAATTGTCGGCCAGCTAGAGTATTCTTTAATACCTTGACGAATTTCCGGGTCTGATAGAACGTCAACCGTCTCAAAGGGAACTCCCAAGGTATTGAGAATCTGCACAACGTTGTTAGAGAAACCACATTGGGGCATTAACTTGTTTCCCTTCATGAAAACTAAAATCTTGTTTTCTTGTAGCAAGCTATCAATTTTGTCTTTGAGTTCTGGTGTCATGGTAATTATGTTTCCTATGTTGCATTAATAGAGTGAGGAGTGAGGAGTGAAGAGTGAGGAGTTAAAAATTCATAATTCATAACTCTTAACTTCTAACTTCTAACTCCTAACTTTAGGAACTTGCTGTTGCTTGCCAAGCTTCGGGAGTGTATGTTTTCACCGCCAAGGCATGAATCGCTTCAGTTGACATAGCTTGACCCAACGCACCATAAACTAACTGGTGCTGTTGCACTAGTCCTTTACCTGCAAAGTGCGATGAAACTACTGTCACTTGATAGTGGTCGCCGCCACCAGTCAAGTCTTGCACCTGAACCTGTGCGTCTGGCAGTCCCGCCTTGATCATTTCCTCAACCTGTTGCGGACTAATCATCGCAATTCCTGAAAAAACTTACTTTTCTATTATTAACAGATATAGAGCAAATGCCTGTGCTAACTTCAGGTTTTGGCAAGGTTGTAGATAAACGCGCCTCTGAGGTGTCTTCTTGAGAACGTTTGGTCAAGGCTACGGCGGATAGCTCTATCCTAGCACTGGGGCGTTGCCAAGCGACTGATTAGGGAGATAGGGAAGATATAATTTATTTTTTTGGGGATGAAGAGGATGAATTACCACCTTCTCTGGGATAGGGAGAATCAACAAAACCCAACTCAAACAACTGTTTATAGGCTTTCTTGCCTAAATCTCGCGTCGGGTTTTGACTCTTAATTATTTGAATTAACAATGGTACAGCTAATTCTGGCTGATTTTGTGCCCGATGTACCAATGCTAGCTGAAAGGTGGCTTCATCTCGCTTTTGGGCTGTTAATAGAGCTTTTTGACGCTGAGAATCAGAAACTCTGTTGTCAATTCCCGAAAAGCTAGAATTTAACTCTTGATAAAAATTAGATAGCTGATTATAAACTTGACGTGCTTCTTGGAGTTTCTTGGCAGCTAAGGTGTAGTTTTGAGCAGAAACGGCTTGTTCTGCGTCTTTTACTAAGCGATCGCCACCTGCAATGCTCAAAAGGCTGTTACTTTCGGTTATAGGGCGGAGGTTATTAGGATTGTTGGGGTCAATGAGTTGTGGTTGGCTGGTAGTGCCTGGTGACTGTGATACCTGAGCATTCACAGGTGATAGCAGGCTAAGGACTGCTATAACTGATAAAACAGTACGGTGCATCAAGGTAACAGCGACAGCAGTGTTCATGGGATCAATTAGTGCGACAACTATATAAAAGAGTTATGGAAACTTCGGGTATCTTAACTCTGTTTTGGTCTTGGACAAAGCAAAGTTACATCCTAAGTATCTCTGATTTAGACTAAAAATCAGTTTAATAGAGTTCCCATTACCCCTGTATACCAACAAACTTATATCGCTGTGATGAGCGATACCTACAAGGAAGTGGATCACCATCTGTCTGACTACCGGCTTTCCTCCCCAATAATTATCTCAGGTTAACTGAGATATTTGGCATGATAATTTTCGCAAGGCACTCACTGCTTGAAGTATTTGCGTAGGCGTAGCCCGCCGTAGGCATCAGACCAAACTAGTTCAAAATAGTGATATCTTCAGTCGGCGCTTCCCAACTTTTATTTAACTGTCTTACAAAATAGTGAAAATATTTATCATCAAGTAATTCAGTAGTTTGCAGACAATTAATTAGCTATTGGCTCAAAAAAATGCCAATTTGGCTGAATATATTATTAATAGAGCGTAATCTATATATACATCCTCAAAGGTTGCAAAATACTACTAATCTTTTGTGACTTACTCAGGATGAATATAGCAGTTAGTAATTAGTGTCAAATATTGGATTTTGCAGTTTCTTAATTATGCACGGTCAATGATTATAAGGTTTGACTACATCAAGAATTAGTAATTTCTGCAAATGCGTGATTAGTAACTTTTGTTTCTTGATGGCTCAATTGTTGCAGTGCCTTTGCTAAATCAGTTGTGAGGTTTTTTGCATCTTGTTTTATACAGCCATTCATGTAATCCGCGACTTTAATTGGGGAGCCAATGTCAATACTCACATCTGTACCCCAATTGGGATAAGGTTGGCTGTAGTTAATTCCAATGGGTATAATTTTCACTCCCAGATCGGAATGACTAGATTCAGCACTCAAAGCAAGACGAGCAATTCCCGGTTTCAACTGGTGAACTTGGCCATCACGAAAAATGTTGCCTTCTGGAAAGATTACCAGGGTTTTTTGCTGCTGAAGTAGCTCTACTCCATGTCGTAGCGTGCGGATTGATGGATGCTTAGAATTTACAGGAAACCCCCCCAAACGTTGGACAAACCAGCCTTGCAAACCTTGGCATTCGTCAACTGTTACCATAAATCGCAAGTCTTGCTTTCTCAGACAAGCGGTAGCATAGGGTACAAGCAATGCATCCCAACGCGCCCGATGGGTAGGCGCGAGAATCACAGGCCCAGTTGTGGGGATATTTTTTTGTCCGGTTATTCTAATTTGTCCAAAGAATAATGGTAATAGGCAGTGACGCCCTAATAAATATGCCAGAGGACTTAACCAAGGAGAAACCCTTGAGGTAGTACCAGCTACCTGATGATTTGCTGGTGTGTGCTGGCAGGTATCGGATGAAGAGTAAAATTCCATCATGACGGATGCAGCTGATTGACGGGTAAAATTTAACGAAAAGTCTGATTAGTTACACCGTAGATTCTCTTGCGTGACTTGTCTGGTACTAGATGGACAGTTTTACCTCTGTCCGTTAGTTTACCTTACGCCGCCTAGCAGCAAACCAAGTCTGTAATTGTTGACGACAAGCTGACTCTAGAATGCCTCCGATTACTTGGAGACGGTGATTAGAAGCAACACTATCAGGGATGTTAATAACTGTACGAATGGCGCCAGTTTTTGTATCGTCTACTCCATATACCAGTAGTCCTAGTCGTGATTGGACGATCGCACCTGCACACATCGGGCAAGGTTCGAGAGTTACATAAAGGGTGCATTCATTAAGATGCCAATTTTGTAAAGTTGTTGCCGCTGTCTTGATAGCGAGAATTTCCGCATGAGCGGTAGGGTCTTTGTCACGCTCTTTTCTGTTTTCTCCTTGTGCTAGCAATTTGCCTGTTGAATCAATGATAACAGCACCTACAGGGACTTCACCCGCATCACCTGCTGTTTTTGCTAATTCTAAAGCATAACTCATCCATTGTTGATGTATAAGATATTCTGTGTATTTAGTTAACATATTCTTATCAATATAAAAACTTCAAAATTCCACACATTTTCTAGGATGAGTATCTCGCCTGTCCGACAATAAATAAAAAGCATATAGCCCACAGACTAGAAGTCTGGGGCTAAAAACAAATCAAAATTCTTAAATTTAGCCTTACCAAGTCAGCCATTGGGGGCTAATTTGATTTCTAAATAGCGGCTTGGGCTAAAAGGGGATCGAGTTGACTTTGTGTGTCTAACTGATAGAGGTCATCGCAGCCGCCAATGTGCTGGTTATTGATAAAAATTTGTGGTACAGTACGGCGACCGTTGGCGCGTTCTGCCATTTTCGCTCTGGCTGCTTCGTCGCCGTCGATTTTGTATTCAGTGAAATTTACACCTTTCCACCACAACAGCATTTTGGCTCGAATGCAGTAAGGACAAGTTTGCCAGGTATAAAGTTCGACGTTGGCTTTGACTCGCTCTGGATGGCGATTTAAGAGGGGATTAAGAAAGTCCAGCATATTCTTTTAGCAAGTTTTTAAATATTCAACTCGATGTTACCCTTTGTCAATTGGCTAAAGAATTGATTACAAAATATGATTAATTTCCATCTCTGGCAGCAGGTAAATCTTCCTACCATTTCAATTTCAATTAATCAAACAATGGGCTTAAGCCTATTATTACAAAATAGGCAAACTTCGACCACGATGTACTAATAACCTTGGTTTTGGCGCAGGCTAGTGGAGACATCATAAATTCGGAGGACGCAAAGACACGTAGATGCAATTGGAATGACAATTAGCTTATTTCTTCACCCATGCACAAAATCCATGATTTATATATAAAAACGTATAATAAAAACAATATTCTTCCCAGGAAATATTATTAAACTTATTTCTGATTTTATTTTTAAAAATGGTGTAAGAAACAAATAGACAAATTTTTAATAAAAAATTTGTTGTTTTACTTAAAAATCTAAACAATCTAGGAAACACTCTGATGTAATTGAGTGTTATAATATACCAAAATACAAAACCAAATCCCTGACCTTCTCCAGGAGAAAATATTTTTACCTCCGAAAAATTTTTCAACATCCTTCCAACTTCAGCAAAAGTAAATCTGTGATAGTCCATTTGATCGTGAAAACTCCAAAAAAATGGGACATAAAAAAATGCCTCTCCTTTTTCCTCCAAAATATTATAAATATTATCTATTGCTTTCCAATATTCTTCAACATGTTCTAATATGGCATTGCAATAGATACCACTAAAAGAATTAGGTTCTATTTTAGTATTACAAATATCATCTACAAGGTCTGGTTTATATTCAGCAATAATATCACTAGACACAATTATATTATTGGGATTTTGATTTAATAAATCGATTTTCTTACGACTTAGTGAATAGCTATTTCTTCCACCAATATCAAGCAATCTATCTTTCGAGACTACTCGCTTTTCATATTCTTCTCTAATATGGGGGTTGAAATCAATTTTTGTTTTAAGACCTTGAAAGAAATCCATTGTATTGATTTTATTTGACACTCAATTTCAATGTTTTGGAGGTTCTTTCAAATTTAAAAGATTGATATAGCAATCCTAAATGAGTTGTGAAAAATATAGATTAGGAAACGAACAGCCAACAACACCATCGCAAAGCGTCTTGTTAGAAAAGAATGCCAAGAAAAGAAAGAAAAAAGAGATATCTAATTTTCACGAATGATTTAGGACTGCTATAGATATTCAGTAAACATTTACACCTTTTTAACACGGAATATTTTAACACGAATGTAGTAAAAACAAGTTTGCTATGTGTAAAGTTACTTATACTTAGCTTTAACTCGCTCTGGGTGGCGATTAAAAAGGGAATTAAAAAATCCGCTTGTATTGCTTACCGCATCGGCGCAGGAACCCATTTTTGGAAACCCTCTAAATGATTCCAGTAAGACAAATATCCAGTCAATGCCCAAATTAGAGCGGCTACTATCAGCACTGCTACGCCAATTAGTCGCCAGGTTCGATTGGTTTTCCAGTAGAGAGTTGGTGCTGCAAAAATACCACCTAATCCAGTTAAAATAAAGCCGATTCCCGATAAAAGCGGTTGCTTTGTCAAATTCAAGTTGATGATACGGATACCCACTACGATCGCAACTGCACCAGCAAAGAAGCCGTAAATGGCGATTGTCAACAAATCCCAACCTTGAGCCAGGGCGATCGCAGCCGCCACAAACAAGATTCCAAATAAAATACTCGTCTCACCGAAGGCAATATTGAAGCTACCCATTATTGGCCAGGTGAAGCTCATGTGTAAACCAGTTGTGAGTGCGATCGCACCTGTAATTCCGAATCCTGGAATCCACTGTTTCTGATTAGAACTATCTATACCACGATACACATAGTCAGCCAGTAGAAATAGCCCAGCTACCATATTGATCAACATGAGTGTGATGTAGTCGATAAACACGATTCACCTCTTAATTTGACAAGCTATTTACTCTGCGCCTCGTTTTTCGGTTTTGAGTGAATTCACCAGCTTTTTTCCTTTATTATTTTATACCTAAAGATAAACACTGAAGAAAAGCAATGTTGTATACATAAACTGCTACCCATTTGTGCAAGTTCTTAACTTAGTTGCTTTTAAACACGCTTTATACTGGAGTAGTTAAGAGTAAAAAATAAAGATGTGTTAACTGGCACTTTTGTAACCAGTTAGCAGTAAAACTTAACTTTCTTCCACGTGTATCCGCCCTTTGGTAGACTTGAAAACTGAAATGGCCAGATAAAGCGGCGGAAATTCAAGCAGTTGAGAGGGCAGACTCTGTGGAAAATACACTTGGGTTAGAGATTATTGAAGTAGTAGAGCAAGCGGCGATCGCATCCGCAAAGTGGATGGGTAAAGGCGAAAAAAACACTGCTGACCAGGTAGCTGTGGAAGCTATGCGGGAGCGGATGAATAAAATCTATATGCGGGGTCGCATTGTGATTGGGGAAGGCGAACGCGACGACGCGCCTATGTTATACATCGGGGAAGAAGTTGGTATTTGTACTCAACCAAATGCCGAAGCTCTCTGTAATCCTGATGAACTAGTTGAAATTGATATCGCCGTTGACCCCTGTGAAGGTACGAACTTGGTAGCTTATGGACAACCTGGTTCGATGGCTGTCTTGGCAATTTCTGAAAAGGGTGGATTATTTGCTGCTCCTGACTTTTACATGAAAAAGTTAGCAGCACCTCCCGCAGCTAAGGGCAAGGTAGACATCAACAAGTCAGCCACAGAAAACCTGAAGATTCTCTCTGAGTGTCTAGAGCGCTCGATTGAAGAACTCGTAGTTGTGGTGATGAAGCGCGAACGCCACAACGATTTAATTAAAGAAATCCGTGAGGCTGGAGCAAGAGTCGCTCTAATTTCAGATGGTGATGTGGGTGCAGCCATTAGCTGTGGCTTTGCTGGAACTAATATCCACGCGTTGATGGGTATCGGTGCGGCTCCTGAAGGTGTAATCTCGGCAGCAGCAATGCGTGCTTTGGGTGGACACTTCCAAGGTCAACTAATCTACGATCCAGCAGTAGTAAAAACAGGTCTGATTGGAGAAAGCAGAGAAGCCAACATCGATCGCTTAAAGTCTATGAATATCAATGACCCTGATAAGGTCTATGATGCTCATGAACTGGCATCTGGTCAAACTGTTCTGTTTGCTGCTTGCGGCATTACCAGTGGTAATCTCATGGAAGGTGTACGTTTCTTCAGTGGTGGAGCAAGAACTCAAAGCTTGGTAATTTCCAACCAATCGAATACGGCTCGATTTGTTGATACAATTCACATGTTTGGTAAACCCAAGACTCTCCAACTGAACTAATTTTTAGGGAATGGGGAATGGTAAAAGTAGAGGTGAAGCATTAGGAAATAAATCTTTCTATAAAATGGAAAAATAGTCAACCAAATGCTTCATCGTTACACTAGTTAGTAGTTAGTATTTAGTGATTAGTTATTGTTTATTAGTTGGAAAATTATCAACCAATAAACAAAAATTCCCCGTTCCCTATTCTCACTCAATGCCCTATTCTCAACTACCAACTAGTAACTACGATTTAGCAAATGAATATAGCAGTGGTGGGGTTAAGCCATAAAACAGCCCCAGTAGAAGTCCGGGAAAAACTGAGCATTCCAGAACCACAAATTGAAAATGCGATCGCTCAACTGGCCAGCTATCCCCATATTGACGAAGTTGCAATTCTCAGCACTTGTAACCGCCTGGAAATTTACATTGTTACCAGTGAAGCAGACCAAGGTATCCGGGAAGTAACGCAGTTTCTTGCGGAATATAGTAAATTACCCGTGCTTTCTCTACGACAACACTTATTTATGCTGCTACATGATGATGCAGTAATGCACGTTATGCGGGTAGCAGGTGGTTTAGATAGTCTGGTACTTGGAGAAGGTCAAATTCTGGCTCAGGTGAAGACTACTCACAAACTGGGACAGCAATATAGCGGTATAAAAACCATTTTGAATCGATTATTTAAACAAGCGCTGACAGCTGGTAAGCGGGTTCGTACTGAAACTAGTATTGGTACTGGCGCTGTCTCTATCAGTTCGGCAGCTGTGGAATTAGCACAGATAAAAGTGGCAAATTTGGCAGCTTGCCGAGTGGTAATTTTGGGTGCTGGTAAAATGTCGCGGCTGTTGGTGCAACACCTAATTTCTAAAGGTGCTGTGGAAATTAGTATTGTAAATCGCTCTCGCGATCGCGCCCAAGAATTAGCAAAGCTGTTCCCTCAACAACCGATCAAAATTCATCCGCTATCGGAAATGATGAGCGTAATTGCCGATAGCGATCTAGTATTTACAAGTACTTCGGCAACAGAGCCAATACTTGACCGTGCCAAGTTAGAAATGGTTTTAGAAGTTCAGCGCTCTTTAATGTTATTTGATATTTCTGTGCCGCGTAATGTCCATGCGGATGTAAATGAACTGGAAAATGTGCAAGCGTTTAATGTGGATGATTTGAAGGCAGTAGTAGCGCAAAACTACGAAAGCCGTCGGAAGATTGCACAAGAAGCCGAGCGACTTTTAGAGGAAGAAGTGGAAGCCTTTGATATTTGGTGGCGCAGTCTGGAAACTGTTACTACTATTAGCTGTCTGCGAAATAAAGTCGAAACCATCCGCGAACAAGAGTTAGAAAAAGCTTTGTCGAGATTGGGTTCGGAATTTGCGGAAAAACATCAAGAAGTGATTGAAGCATTAACACGGGGAATTGTCAATAAAATTTTACATGACCCGATGGTACAGTTGCGATCGCAGCAAGATGTTGAAGCTAGACGGCGCTGTATGCAAACTCTGCAAATGCTGTTCAACCTCGATGCAGAAGAACAATTTAGTTAAATTTAACAACAAAATCCTCGGCTTCTGTGAGAAGTTGGGGATTTGAGCTTTTCAATTAGATATACTTCTAATTAGATAGATGTCTAATTAGAAGTAAGTTATGCAACCAGAGCAATTTAACATCTTACTCCGCTTTTTCAAGGCATTAGCGGATGATAGCCGATTGAAGATTGTAGGTATCCTGGCAAATCAGGAGTGCAGCGTTGAAGAATTGGCGGCGCTACTGCAACTGAAGGAACCGACGGTATCTCATCATTTAGCGAAACTTAAAGAGCTAAATTTGGTGACAATGCGTCCTGAAGGTAATAGCCGTCTATATCAATTGGATAGTGAGGCTTTGCAAAGCATTAGCAAGGAAATTTTCACACCTGAAAAAATAGCATCCTTGATAGAGGATGTGGATACTGAAGCTTGGGAAAGCAAAGTGTTGAAAAACTATTTCGACGGTGGATACCTTAAGGAAATCCCCGCTAGTCGCAAAAAGCGTCTAGTAATTCTCAAGTGGTTAGCAAACCAGTTTGATATAGGAGTCAACTACCCTGAACGCATGGTAAATGACATTCTTAAACGCTACCATCCTGACTGCGCCACCCTGCGACGGGAGTTCATTGCTTGCAAGTTAATGCAGCGAGAGAATGGGATTTATTGGCGTACAACATAGATATGAGAGATGAGCAAACCGCACAATCATAGGTTGTATTTTTATGCAGTTAGAAACACAAAAATTTTCTTATACACCTGAAGAGTATTTAGAACTTGAAGAAAAAGCAGAATATAAAAGCGAATACCGTGATGGAGAAATTGTATCGATGACGGGTGGCACTACAAATCATAATAAAATTGCTTTAAATTTAGCTGCATCCTTAAAAATTACTTTAAGGCGTAAAAATTATGATGTTTATATTGGTGATGTGCGTTTATGGATACCCCGTTATCGTCAACATACATATCCTGATGTGATGGTGATTGAGGGACAACCTATTTATACAGGAACCAGCACAACAACGGTTATGAACCCGATGTTAATTGCTGAAGTTTTATCTAAATCGACTAAAAATTATGACCAAGGCGATAAGTTTCTTTATTATCGCTCTATTCCCGAATTCAAGGAATATATTTTAATTGACCAATATCAGTATCATGTGATGCAATATGTAAAAACTGCGGAAAGTCAATGGTCATTCACTGAACTTGAACATGAATCTGCAATTTTATCACTGCAAACGGTTGATTTTCAAATTGAATTGCGCGACCTTTATGAGCAAGTAAATTTTGCAGAAAATAACGAAGATTAAAAAATAAAGCTCTGATTCACCCCGAATGCTGATTCAGTCAAAAAAATTAACTTGAAATTGTTTAGCGATTACTCTAATCTAAACACCATTAATAGTGTTCACTTTAACTTTGGACAAGTCACAGTATTTATGTACTTTTATTTGTCCAAAGTCCGATCGCTAAATACATTGCATAAACAGAAAGTCAATCACACTCTATTTTCCCAAATAAGCTTCTAAAACTTTGGGATTAGTTTGAATTTCTGCTGGCGTACCGTCAGCTAAATTTTGCCCTTCGGCAAGTACCCAAACACGATCGCACAAGGACATAACCACATCCATATTGTGTTCGATAATCAAAAAGGTCATGCCATCTTGACGATTCCAAGTGATAATGCGATCGCAAATATCATCAATCAGTTTCGGATTCACCCCAGCCGCCGGTTCATCCAACAAAATCAACTTGGGATTAGTCATCAGCGCTCGCCCCATTTCTAGCAGCTTGCGTTGTCCACCAGACAAGCCACCTGCGTAATCGTGTGCTTTTTTGGCCAAGCCTACTGACTCTAACAGGAACATTGCCCGCTCTTGCAATTGCTTTTCTTCCTTAGCGACGATGTGCGGTTGCAACTGCACCTGCCAAAAATTTTCACCCGTTTGTTTTTGCGCCGCCAGCAGCATATTTTCTAACACCGATAACCGCGAGAGAGTCCGTGCAACCTGAAAGGTGCGGATTACTCCCTGCTGCGCGATTTGATATGGTTGCAAATTGTGAATCGGTTCGCCGTCAAAAATCACTCGTCCCTTATCTGGGCGGATGAAGTTTGAGAGTAAGTTAAATAAAGTAGTTTTGCCAGCACCATTGGGGCCAATCAAGCCCGTAATGCTGCCTTTAGCAACTTCGATTCTGGCCTCATTAACTGCTTTGACACCACCAAAGCTTTTAGAAAGTCCAGTGGCTGCCAAAAGGGGAAGTGGGGATGAATAGTTATTTACCAAGGGTGAGTTCCTCTTTTTTCCCTAAGATACCTTGAGGACGCCAAATCATCAGTACCATCAAAATTAGTCCGATTACCATGATCCGAAATGCACCCAAACGCGCTTCATCAAGGGTAACGATTCGGGGTAAGACTTCCCGCGTTAGTGCATCGTAAGCAAAGAAAATTACCGCACCTAAGATTGTGCCCACATTATTCCCAGAACCGCCTAAAATCACCATAATCCAAGTGTCAAAGGTGATCTGCGGTTGAAAATTATCAGGGTAAATGGCTCCCAGTTGCCAAGCGAAGAAAGCACCAGCGATACCCGCGATCGCACCGCCTAACATGAGAGATTGTAATTTATACCAAAAGACATTTTTTCCCAGCGCTTTGGGAATTTCTTCATCTTCGCGGATAGCTTTGAGAATTCTACCCCAAGGCGATCGCACCAAAATTTCTAAGCGCCAGTATACAAATGCTAAAACCAAAAGCAACACCAGCATTAAACCTGCTTTTGGGTTGTAGTTATACAATCCGATTACCCCAGAAATATAAATCGCTGCCGCCAAAAGTGCTAACACAATTCCCACACCCAAGCGTGATGCAAATTCTTGCTTGCTAGTCGTCCTTTTGCCCAAATCAGTAGTTCGAGATATTTGAGTGGTGCGAATCCATTGCCACAAAGTAAAGAAAGTGACAGCAGCCAGTAGCGTTAAAAGCCCAATCATTATTAATCTGACAAACAAACTTGGTTCTGTGGATAGGGGTATGGGATAACTTTGCACACCAAACGCCCCAGAAACCCAAGTGTCACCCACAGGTAATTCCTGATTATTTACCACCAAACGAATTAATTCGCCCGTACCAATGGTGACAATTCCTAGATAATCTTCTCGTAAGCGGAGAGTTACAAAACCAATTATCAAACCCAACAAAGCAGCGACAATTGCCCCAACCAGTGCTGATACAAGTAAGGGTACGCCCTTTAAGCTTAACAATACCGTTGTATATGCTCCCAGAGTCATGAAAGCAATATGACCAAAGTTAATTAATCCCGTAAAGCCCCACTGTAAATTCAGTCCTAGTGCGAATAGAGCAAAAAGCGCCGTAGAAATTGCTAAGAAAATGAGATAGTCAACCATATTAAATTATTTGGGAATTGGGAATTGGGCATTGGGCATTGGGCGTTAGGAGTGCTGAGTGCTGAGTTAGGAGTTAAGAGTTTTGTTTATCTCCTTGTCCCCTCATCTCCCCTGCTCCCCTGCCCCTCTGCCCCCCTCGTCGGGCGAATAAATTTTAGCGTAGCTTGAGCGTAGCTAATTTTATGGGAATACTATTTATTGTTGGTGTTTGGTGGTAGGGAATAATTGACGTATGAATTTGCTGCGACTTAGAATGCATCACTTAATTGAGCAATTAGGCGATGACGATTTGCAAGACATTTGGAATGTTCTTGAAGCTTTACATTATGACTTTTATATGCTCAAAGCGATACAAAAAGTCAAGCGATCGCAGCAACCGTGGGATATCTTAACCCATGAAGAAGCGATCAGACTGTTGATGTTTTTCTGATTCAGCAGCGCTTTTGATAGCATAAGTTTGGCGTAAATAAGCCACCCATTTGAAATGTCTAAAACCCTTACGCAATAGTAATTACGAATTACGACTTACGAATTACGAATTACGAATTACGCAAAGCGGTACTAGTGCCAGTGGCCCCTCAAGTTTTGGTGAAGGTAACGCCCAGTGAGTCTGGAAATGCGCTATGCCAGGTCTTTTTTGCTAGACCTGAAGAATTTAGAACCTGCCGCCTACGAGCGGGTACATGATTTTGTTTTTATTGAGTTAGCCCAAAAGTGGCAGTTGAGCGATCTAAAAGAACTGCGACAGCTTGATAGTGAAGGCATTTTTCACCGCTTCACCCTAGACAATTATCTAATTGGTATAGAAATTAGGGGTGAAATTGTGAAATTTCTGCGTGTCATCCCTATGCCAGATGTTTAAAGTCAAGAGTCAATCAATTTTGGATTTTGGAATTGCGGATTTTGGATTTGTTCCACCTACGTTCGCTTTCTTGGCACGTTTGCGGTAGCGTCTGGTAAAGAAGTGCGGGGCATCAACCGAAATAATTTTTAATCTAAAACTTGTACTGAGCGGAGTCGAAGTATCTAAAATTTAAAATCTAAAATTGGCACGGTCAAAGGAACACTGAAAACTGTAAACTGTATAAGGCTAGGCAGGGATCGCTATAACCTTACATTAAACTGGTTTTTGAAAAACACTTTATTTGAGATTTCCCTATGGATGCTAGGGCACTTTGGCAACGATACCAAAACTGGTTATATTTCCACGAGGGATTGGGACTGTACTTAGACGTGAGTCGGATACGGTTCGATGATGCCTTTGTGGAATCGTTGCAGCCGAAGTTTGACAAGGCGTTTGCGGATATGGCTCAACTAGAGAAGGGTGCGATCGCAAATCCTGACGAGAACCGCATGGTTGGACACTACTGGCTGCGAAATCCTGATTTAGCACCAGCTCCAGAACTTACACAAGAAATAGTTCAAACTCTAGAACAAATCGAAGCCTTTGCGGAAAAAGTCCAAACAGGTGCTATCCATCCTCCTAGAGCAAGCCGCTTCACGGATATTATCTCCATTGGCATTGGTGGTTCCGCTCTCGGCCCCCAATTTGTCGCGGAAGCTCTCGCTCCTGATTTCCCGCCCCTGAAAATTCACTTTATCGATAACAACGATCCCGCAGGTATAGATCGCGTTCTCAATCATCTCCGAAATAGCCTCGCCAGCACTTTGGTATTGGTGATCTCGAAGTCTGGGGGAACACCGGAACCTCGCAACGGCATGATTGAAGTTAAAAAAGCTTATGCCGGACACAATTTGGAGTTTGCCCAATATGCGGTAGCTATTACCAGTGTTGATAGCAACCTCGATAAGCTGGCCAAAGATGAAGGCTGGCTGGCCAGATTTCCGATGTATGACTGGGTAGGAGGACGCACCTCAGAAATGTCTGCTGTGGGGCTAGTACCAGCGGCATTACAGGGGATTGATGTTCGCGCTATGCTAGATGGTGCAAAAGAAATGGATGACGCTACCCGCGTCCCAGATGTAAAAAATAACCCAGCAGCCTTGCTTGCTTTGTCTTGGTACTTTGCAGGCAATGGAAAGGGCGAAAAAGATATGGTTGTTCTACCTTACAAGGACAGCTTATTTTTATTCAGTCGCTATTTGCAACAGCTGGTGATGGAATCCTTGGGTAAGGAAAAAGATTTAGACGGCAACGTTGTCCATCAAGGTATCGCCGTTTATGGCAACAAAGGCTCAACAGATCAACACGCTTATGTCCAGCAGTTACGCGAGGGTGTAGCGAATTTCTTTGCTACCTTCATCGAAGTGTTGGAAGATCGTCAAGGCCCATCCACTGAAATAGATCCAGGAGTTACATCAGGCGATTATCTTTCCGGTTTTCTCCAAGGAACCCGACAAGCGCTTTATGAAAATCACCGCGATTCCATTACAGTCACGATTCCCCAAGTTAATCCCCGAATTGTAGGGGCATTAATTGCTTTGTATGAACGTGCTGTTGGTTTATATGCTAGTTTGGTCAACGTCAACGCCTACCATCAACCAGGAGTAGAAGCTGGCAAAAAAGCTGCCGCCTCTATTCTCGATTTGCAAACACGAGTGGTAGCAGTACTACAAAAAGAAAAAACTCCCCTTTCTCTTGACGAACTCGCCGAGAAGGCAGGCGCATCAGACCAAGTTGAGGCAATTTACAAGATTTTGCGTCACATCCATGCCAATCAGCGGGGTGTAGTTTTACAAGGCAATCTTCAGAAACCCGGTAGTTTGACCGTTTCTGCTAGCTGATAGCTCTAATCTAAATCTTAGATTTTGTCCAAAATTGTTGTCTCAACAACAATTTTTTATTGTGAAGCATCCTAAATAGAAGATATATCTTCTGTCTAGGATGCTTCACTGTATAATTCGTAATTCGTAATTCGTAATTCGTAATTCGTAATTCGTAATTCGTAATTAAGTTTGATCGCTCAATATCGTTCGTCTAAATGTTGCTTTCTTCTCTTCCTTTGCCTAATTACGAATTATTTTAATTATGAATTGCCATCAGGCGTTGATTAAAGTAACTCTTGGGTAAAAAACAGCGATCGGGTAAAAAAGGATTGTTGAGATTTTGACATAAGAAAGTGCTGGGTTTATCCCGATGACAAAATGGTGGCACGATTCCCCAATGTTCTGCTAGCCAAATCCAGTATCCTGTTTCAATTCTGCCGTAGCTTGATACTGTGAGAATTTCTCCAACGCTGTTGTTAATAGATACTAAATCTGATGATGATTTGATGTCAATTAACAGCCATGCTAACTCATCTATAGAAAAGTAATAGCCATTTTCGGCAGCGATGTCGATGAACTGTTGTGGCTCTTTAGCTATTAGTAATTCTTCTTTGAGAGATGGCGTTTTTTGGGCAATATCGAAAAGATCCCAAATCTGTCTTCTCGTAACTAGAAACCAGGCAAGTTCTTCTGCGGTCAAATTATAACCGTTTTCTCTTGCTAACTTGAGAAACGGCTCAAGGCTATCTGTTTCTGCTAGTTGACTTTTCAACTGGAAAGTTTGCTCTACTAGTGACAAGAAATCAATAATCTTTTGCCATGTCACTTTGTCAAAGTTTTTGTTAAATTTTATTTTTTCTTTCCAATAAATGTATTTATCTTCTTTAAGAAAGAAATTCCAAATTTGATAATACATGGGTCATCTTGCCTAAGTTGTAAACTTGGTAGAGGTTTATGATTAATGAACACCAGTGTAGTAAGTATAATGTGTTTCTTCGACAGTACTAAATTTTTATCTCATGTAAATGAAGTTACACAGTAGTTAAGTATAAGATTTTTGTAAAGTTTGTAACTATAAATAATAGTTACTGAGAAAAAGATGAAAGATTGCGATGCCTTGTGGTGGGTTGCAACTAAGATTTTTATTGCTTCTCATAAAATAAAATTAAGTCAATAAATAGTATTAATTATTCATGAAGTAATTAATTGTAAAGCAATCTGTAGTTTAGCTATTTTGAAAAAAACTGCATATTTCTACGGAGAATAAAGCTAAGTATAGCGTATTGTAGAGAAGGTAAGAGGTTAATTGAGGTTTTTTTTATAGCCATCTAAATAATAAAATTACATAGAAAGTCCCAGCGCTCGCCTGTATCTTCCTATTAACTAAAGTTAAGGCAGCACTAAAAAATGGGGTTAGTGAATTATTAGGTTTGTATCTCAACTTTAAGATAAATGCGATCGCACTTCAGTTATTTTTAAACGAACCGCCAATACGCAGAGAAGGCAGAGAGAAGAAAAGAGATAGATTGTACTCGCCTTTATATTTCTGTAAAATAAAGTTAAGACAGCATTAACAAATAGGGCTAATTACTATGGCTGAATCAACTGCAAAACAACCTGCACGTCGAGGCAGAATCTTTCCAGAACGAATTTTACCACCCGAAGAACTTGCTAGACGCAAAGCTGAAGATGAGGCATTTTATCATCGCTGTCGGGAAATTTTTGAGCGTGTACGTCCCGATTTGATTAAGGAACACTACGGCTGGTATATTGCAGTAGAGCCAAATAGTGGTGATTACTTAATTGATGTGGATAAAATGCAAGCTCATAAAAAATCCCTTGAAAAATACTCAAATAGTAGACATTGTGTATTCTGTTTAAATGAAACGGGAACAACTGGCACAATATGATTCAGGGGGACTTTGGAGATAATGGGCAACTATTTTTTGAAATTGATTTGATTACATCTGACGGATTAGATTTGTCTGTAGATGCTATGTTGGATACTGGTTTTACAGGCTTTCTCGCTATTAATAAACAAGATTTAGAGGGTCTAGACTGGTTTTATATTGGTGAGGAATCTCTACGAACTGCTAAGGGAGAATCAAGATTTGATATTTATTTAGGCAAGGTGATATTAAACGAAGAAGAGTATGAAATTAACGTTTATGTGGGCAATGAAATTACGGAAGTATTGTTAGGCTCAGAATGGCTAAAAATTCTGCCGTTGGTGGTGAATTATCAGGCTGGTATATTAACTTTAGGATAACTGCGATCGCAGTTATTTTTAAATGAACAGCAAATACACAGATAAAGCATAGGTAAAAAATAAACTTATTTCACTATCTTTAGTTAATAGGTAAATTGCGGAGAAAGTAAAAGCGATCGCTCTTCCAATCACTACCTTTAATTCGTCCTAAATAGCCTGTTAAAGGTGAGGAAAGCTCAATCAGAATTTCGTGCATTTCTGGTGTTTGTATTCGCTGTGGCGGATGTGAGCCGAAATACGCACCATGTAGAGCTTCAACACCAGCAGATTCTATACCTGAATTTTCTAAATAGTTTTTGACAAGCTGGGTAATGTGCGATCGCAACTTTATAGATTGTTCAACTTTATAAATATAAGTATTAATTTTATCTTCAGCTAAACCAAAGGGAGGTTGTTGCAAACACTCTTTTAGTTCTAACAAATTGATAGAATTTTTGTAGTGTACTTGCAGTTCAACTAACTTTTGTAATGTTTCAGGACGAATTACACTCATTTGATTATTTTTAGTAGTTAAAAGAGCATCAGAAGTTAATTCACCAGCAGCCACAATTATCTTGAGACAACTATCATATTTTTCTTGAAGATGATTTTTACCTAGTTGTATTAGTTGTCCCGGTGTTTTACTGGGAACATTTTCACTTTTGGTAGCTTTACATTCTCCTACTACTGGATAAGGATACTCACAATAAAAATCTACTCCTCCAGCGCCTCCTAATTTGTCAGGGTCTAGGTTTGCTTTAGGATTAGTGTTAGAACAAGAAAATCCTAGTTTTATCAAACTTCTACGAACTAGCCTCTCAAATTCATTACCATCACTAGAATTGCCTACATCAGCAATCTTCTTAATCCAAACTAAATCTGAATCAAATCTTTGATTAGAATGAGCGCTACTCCAACCTAAAAATAGTTTGATATCGTCGTCTAATTGTTTAGCTGCTGGTTGGCTAATGGTTAGGGATGCGATCGCACTCTGCAATTCTTCTAGTTCAGGATGTAGCAGGGGTTCTAGCTTTTCTAATTGGCGTTTGCGTTGGGCGAAGGTGCGATCGTTCAATACTGGTAAATCAACAGATACCTTCAACGGATCAGGTAAACCTATAAACTGGCTTTGTGGATTCACAGCTATTTCAATTGGCTCAGACAACAAATAGACACGCAAATAAGCAAGAAAGATATGCTTCCTTTGCAGCAAAATCTCTTGTAATCCTTTTGTTGTCCAAATATTTAATTGTGACAAAGCTTTTAACGATTCTGAGTTATTTACGATTTGGCACAGTTCACACTTACCCCAAGATTGAATACAAACTGTTTCCGAACTTATTTGAGTAATACTTTTCTGTGTAACCGTCAATAAATTTGACTTGTAGTATTCTTCATTGGGTAACACATTGGTTGAGTTTTCAGACGGATAGAGAGCAAAGGAACGCCCCGGATGAATAAATGTCCGGGGTAGAGCTATAATTATTCGACCCTGTAGCAAACCTTCAACATCGGGAGAAGGTAGACATAAGGCAGTATTGAGCAAAATTAGATTACTCATAAACCAAGTTTAATCATTAAATTATCAAGCATATCATCTAGTTGTTTGGTTACATTTTGATTTTGTATAGGCTGAGTTTCAGCAACACATTCCTCATTTATTAAGCCACTGGGAATTTGACCAGATGGATCGCTTAGAATTTCACGTATTAAGTAGTTATCAACTGCAATTTTGTGTTTAACTATAAACTGAGAAATTTCCTCTTCACTAATTTCATAATCTTTGCAAGCTTGTTTAACAAATAAAATAGCTAAAAGAGGCTTAATATCCTCAATATTAAGCTTTACAAATTCTCCTCCTAAATTTTTAGAAAGTAGTTCATCTAAATGTTCTTTTCCTTTCGTATTAGGTTTCACATCTTTAGCACGAACTAAGCAGCCACGAGTCATATCAAATTTTTTATAATCTATTAACCTTTTCAATGCAGCACTTACAAATTTATTGCTAGATTCTTGCACAACTGCTACTACTATTTTGACAACTCTTCCGTCTTCCTTACCAATAATTCTAAAGTTGAGGTAGCCTTTGTCTACACTTTTGACTATAACTTCCTCAACCTCATCAATTTTTACTCTCTCTACAGTTGCGCCTTTCAGAGTTAATAAACAAAAACTTATAGCATCAGCTATGGTATTACTGTCTTCAAAGTAATTTTCTATTGTGTTATCAAGTGCTGCAAGTTCTTTATTAAAAGCTTGTTCAATTTTATGTAGTGGAGCTGGATCTACTGGTGGTCTTAAAATACCGGGTAAACTCCAATTATTTGTACACCACTGTAAAACCTTTCTAATTATTGGTTTTTCTTTACCAAGCTCTCGTAAATTATTTTCATCAAAAGGATAAACAGGATGAGGCGGAGTTAAGTTATTCGTATCATAAAAATCTTTCAGCCAGTGTGAAACAAGAGTTACTACATCATCACTATTAAGATGCCTTAAATCAAATTTCTTTTCACCAATTCTATCAATAACTGAATCTGCTTGTGGTACAACTTTAACTTGTTGCGTCCAAGTTTCATCGAACATAGCTAGAATTAATACCCCACGTTTAATTCTGCTGTATATATCTTTTGCAAACAGAGCAATAACCTGTGCTCTTGTAAAACCCTGTTCATTACAATTGAGGCTTTCTAACTCATCAAAGCAGATGACTATTGTCCTGTAATCACCAATTAAGTCTAAAATTTGGCATACTGTTTGGAATGCTTCAGCTTCTTTATCGTCTTGGCTAGTATTTGGTAATCCCATAGAGTCCGCTTGTGACTGTGCTAAATCTCTGCCAGCAAGCCAATTAGTTGCAAATGAAACTTTATCTAAAGAAAGTGTCCATAGGATAGCCTGAATCAAATAAGGATTTTCAATATTTGACTTAAGTTTCAGTACTTTAGCAGTCAAGGCATCAACTATCTTGGGATGTTGAGCTAAAACGCCAGGAAATCGCTTCATTAACTCTTGAGGAGTGTAGCTTGACTTATATACCTCATTGACTAAAGTAGTTGCGATCTCTTGCCATTGCATTACACTTTGATTACCAGCTTGTTTTAGACTAGATGTCAATGTGTTTAGAAATTTAGAATGTATTTTGTTTAAGTCACCATAATCAACTTCGCTCATATAGACAAAAAAACTATCACCTTCATCCTGAATATGGTGACGAATCCGACTCATTAAGTGACTTTTACCCAGTCCTTTTTCAGCTTTAATAGTTATACCAATAACTGAACGTTTTCCTGTGCTGATTTGCTCTATTGCCTGATAAACAGCATCTGATGCATGAGCATTTATGGAAGGAACATCAGGAAAAGTTTGGTTCCAGATATCATAATTTCTGACTACTAGTGATCTATCAAATGGGTTATGACTTGTAATAGCTTTGTTGATGTCTGAGTATGAAGAGAAAGAATTAATCATGATTGTGCATCTTCTGAAAATAATTACTAAAAAATAAAAGGGGAAAAAACCGAGTAACTTAGTTTAAAAATTGAGGCGTTTAGCATAACAGCGCAATCCACTGACTTTAGTAGTAATAGAATCTTCAATCTTGTCGGGGGCACTATCTTCTATGCTTCCACCCTGAAGTTGCAAAATGTCCTTCTCCTGAATTTCTAGCAGCCATGTGTTGAAATCTTCACGACTAACCCGATCGCCTATTTCTCTCCTGATACGATAAATTGGCACAAGATCATCTAGGTTATAGTTTTGGTTCAGCTTGTCGTAGACTTCCAACGCCACAGATTTAAACTCGTCGTAAGATGCGATTCCTTCTCTTCGAGACGCTACGCGAATAGAAAGCTCGGCTAACGCACTCTTCCCATTAACTGGTACATCTGCACCAACTACCGCAACATCTATCTGACTAATCCACTTCACCAATGCATTCGCCACCCAAGTGCTAACAGTTGTCTCTTCAAACTTAAAATCGCCACTTTTCAAACCCTCGCCCAATACCTCTAAACCCTTGGGAGATATCAGAGAATATCCCTTTTTGGAAATTGCGATCGCACCCTGCTTCTGTAATTCCTCGAATATGCCCTGATAATCTGCCACCTTCTGGCTTTTGGCTACAATTCGCTTAGTGAGTTGACCCTTCTTAACTTCCTGCTGCGTTCCTCCCAAATCCCACAAAGCCAAAAGAAGACGAGTGCTAGTATTTTTTGATGTCATATTGAGTGTACTTTTTGACAAAAAGCATCATAGTAACTGTATCTTTCTAAGATATTTACATAGAAAAAATAACCGAGAAATTGCTGAATATTTCAGCTAAATAGATTTAGAAAAAATCAACAATATATTTCTTTGGGATGAATGCAGTTTCTCTCAAAGGCAGGATGGAAGACTTGAAAAAACCAATCATCATGAAAGTGAAACGCTGTAGCTGGTGCAGTTACAAATTAAGTGAAATATGTTTTTTCAATCCCAGGTGAAATAACAGGATTTCTAACTTGGTTTTTGCAACAGCAAGGCTTTTAGCAAATACAGGTGATGAAGAAATCCAATGAACACAATATATAAAGAACGTAAAATAGTTTCGCGTCTATTTGCAGTGCTGCTTTCGGCATTGCTAATGGTACCCTTGCTGAGTAGCTGTGGAGGCGGTTCCCAAAAAGCTTCAGCACCACCACCTGTTGATGATACCGTCGGTAGAACAGTGAGCGATCGCCAAACCGAAGCGAAGAAGGGCTTGTCTACAGGACAGAAAGTTGCTATTTTGGCAGGTGCTGCTGGACTTTATTACCTCTACAACCAACATAAAAATGCTCCCCAAGAAGGAGCGCAAGGTAAGTACTATCTTTCCAAGAACGGACGTGTATATTACCGTGATGCTGAACATCGCGCTCACTGGGTAACGCCACCAGCAGAAGGAATTCGAGTACCGGAATCTGAAGCACAAAAGTATCGGGAATTCCAAGGCTATAACCGGAGTGCTACAGGTCGCGATCTAACTGGTATAACTTCATCCGCAGCTCCAGCACTCTAGATCGGCGAAGCGTGTGTACAAAGCGGGTTTCCTGGAGGATAACGCCGATCGCGCCCGTCGGAAACACGAACTTAAATCAGGAGACAGATTATGGTAAATGAATTTTTCCGAAAGGCGAAAGACTTACTTTTGGGATCGAACAGCGATCAAGCCGATCAAGATGCCGAATTCCGCGATCGCAATGTACGTCCAGCTAGCGAAGATCCCTACGGCGATCCCGCAGACCCAGCATCTTACGGCAATGTTCGCCCAGCTAGTGAAGACCCCTACGGCGACCCCGCAGATATCTCGTCTTACGGCAATGTTCGCCCAGCTAGTGAAGACCCCTACGGCGACCCCGCAGACACAGGGGAATTTGGTGATGTCCGCCCAGCCAGCGAAGACCCCTACGGCGACCCCGCAGATCAAGATTACCGCCGTTAACGCAAAACCAATCTGGTGATATTGGTTTTCATAAGGTGATGAATTTTGGAATAACAAATAAGGCAGTGGGATTAGAACCTACTGTCTTTTATTTTGGCTGCTATAGCTGTCGCCAAGTAGTTTAGGACATAAACCTAATATAAAACCTAGACAACAAGCGGCTTTCGGCCCTGTTCCCTGTTAAGAGTTCCCTGTTCTCTGTCCCCTGCTATATTTATACAAATTACGAATTACGAATGATTTCTTGCGATCGCTCAATATTTTGACGCACAGATCGAGCCGAAGTATGCAAACCCTTTCTTTCTTCATCAGTCAGCGTCAATTCCCCTAGCTTCCATCAAATCCAGCGCCAAACCTTGAGGCATTCCCGCAATAATGTCTAGTAAAACTACATCTGCCAGATTTTTTTCTGCAACGCGTTGAGCTAAAGTACTGCCAACCCTACCCGCACCCACGATGGTAACACGGGGTAAATTACAGATAATTGAGGAGTTAGGGAAAGAAGACATAAATTAAGATGCGATTTTTCTCAGCAAAAATTCAGGAGTCAGAATAAATGCCGAATTCTGACTTCTGACTCCTGAATTCTTGTTACTTATTTAAATTCTTCGAGTTGATCCACACGTAACCAAATATTAGGTGTTGGCACTTTCCCAAACTTAATCAAGGCGTAATCACCTTTGATGTCTACAATTTCGCCCTTGCTTTCAAACAAATAAGAAGGAAAGCGAGCATCACTGGCTTTAGCCTCCAGGCTGTTTTCTAGTTTTTCGCGCACAGCGCGAACCATATCTCCTTTTTTGACTGCCATGAGTTCCTCTCTCAAATTTGTAACGTCTTTCACCTGCATTTTAAAAGAGTTTCGAGTTAAAATTCCTAACTCTTGTACAGACGCAATTAATCCCGTCTCATGACTCCCCGCAACGTTTGACACTCGGAGCAAAAATGACTAGATCGCCCAGCTAACCTGATCCGTTGAATTGCTGTACCACAAACTCGACAGGGTTCTCCAGCGCGGTTATAAACCCAGGCTACACCACCATAATTGCCGTTAGTACCTTTAACATTTAAGAAATTACTAAATGTCGTACCACCAGCCTCAATGCTAGTTTCTAACACTTGAATGATGGCGGTTCGCAAACGTTCAATTTGCTTTAGCTGCAAATTTATACACAAGGTTTCAGGTAAAATCCCACTTTTAAATAATGCTTCATCAGCATAGATGTTACCTAATCCCGCCACCACCGATTGATCTAGTAGCGCAGTCTTAATCGGACGGCGGCGGTTTTGGAGTTTGTTTGCTAGATATTCAACAGTAAATTCGGGTGAAAATGGATCTGCTGCCAGTTTTGCCAAACCAGTGATAATGCTTTCTACAGCAACACCAGGCGGAACCCACCATATTTTACCGAAGGTTCGCTGGTCAACAAAGCGTAATTCTTGCCGATCGCCAAAGAATAATCTAACTCGCGTGTGCTTGTGTAATGGTTCATCTCTATCCAGCCATAATAGTTGACCAGTCATTCGCAGATGAACTCCTAGCCAGCCGGAAGACGAGGAGAGTTCGGCGAGGAGATATTTACCGCGACGATGCCAAGTAGCGATGGCTGCGCCAACCCCTCCGGGGTACGCATTATTTTTAATTCCATTAACAAACTCACCAACAGAAAACGGGTAGGCGATGGTGCGATCGAGCAACACATCTCCTCCCGTGATTTCTTGGTTGAGGGTCAATTGATTTAGACCCCTTCGGACTGTTTCAACTTCAGGCAGTTCGGGCATTCAAGCTGAGTTAAGCAAGCAATTGTGATTTATTTGAGGGTTCGAGGAAGAAAAGATGGGGTAGTAACTTACATAGCCGTAGATAGCTCGTATTACTACCCAAAAGAAACCGTAAATACCCGCAGGGCGGCTCTCGTAGATTAGGGTAGGCTAGGACAAAGAATGAATGAACTGAAATTTTCAGACTTCATACTTCAGACTTTAAGACTACCCTTCATCATCGCATCAAACAACTCCCTTGTAGCTTTGCAGCTATTTTTTCGGTGCTTTAGCCTTTGGTGCTTCAACCTCGACTAATTCATCCTGGGCAAAGTTGTTGGTATTGATACCAGAGTAATTGACCTTTTCAAAGCGGACAATTACAGGGTATTTGATGCCGCTTTGGTCGATGGAAGCCACAGTTCCTAGATCCTGAAACCAGTAGGATTCAGGGCGGAGAATACGTACTTTAGAACCACGTTGAACCATGATTATTTTCCCTTTTAGTTATCAATCGCCAATCTAGAGGGCTAATTGATTTCACTCTACAACCTCAAGGTCGCAGCAAGAGTCTTTGTTAAGTTATTTGTCTGAATTGGGGAGTGGGCATTGGATTAGGGAGAGGTTACAGGTGAAAGGTGATAGGGAATAATCTGTACCCTGTAACCTCCTCGCCCCGATCTATTTTTTGAACTCACTACAGGTGAAAGGTGATAGGGAATAATCTGTACCCTGTAACCTGTACCCTATTCCCTTCTTCACTCCCGACTCAATAGCACATCCAAAATTACAAAAGGTATTAGACCCCACTTGACAAGGTACACGTTATAGCGTACCTTCGTTCGCAAAAGGTTATTTGTGCAAAGCTTATGTTTTAGTTAAGACAAACACACTTCCCTCATTACCTCTGCCGATCCGTAAGTCGTTATCTATATAAGTGATATCTAACCAGCCTTGCTGTTTGTCACTCTTGATGGCAAAATCAATTCCGGGAAATTTTCTACCTTCTTCAATTTGTTGGATAAAAGTTACCGGAGAATTGTATTCTATTAAACGTTGTAAGCCGATAATAGAACGCTCAAATTTCACTTGGATACGCCGACCTGAAACTGGCTCAAATTTAGCAGCAACGCTGACTAATCCTTCTAAAAAAGGTAAGCCATAAATCTCAGCGATGTTGTAAACACTGGTAGTATCTACCCGGATATACTGATAGATTTGACCCAGTTTACATAAAGGTAAACGATCTAAGTTTAAAAGAGCCTTGCTAGTGGTGTATAGTAATCGCCAATTGCCATCTAGCAAATTACTAGCTTCCACCGGACGGGGTGTAGGATTAAAGTCTTCTAAATTGGCGATCGCTGCTAAGATAGCTTGTTTCTGTTCTTCGGTCGCCAGTAGACCGCGATTAGTAAGTGCGATCGCATCCATAAGAGCCGCTTTTCCCATCATCGCCTGTCACCTCAAAAATCACTCACTTTCCATCAGCATAAACAAGATATTAATGACATATATGTAGAGCCATAAAAATTACTAAGAATCGCTTGAACTAAGCCTTATGCTTATTAAATAAAAAAATTTCTATCTGAATGCGGATTTATCAACTAAAGGGTTGAAAAGATAACTAAATTAATCCGTGTCAAGTGATAGACTCTAAATGTCAACTTACGTAAACCTTTTCTTGCCCTGACTCGATATGTTGAACTCTCCATTACGTGAAGCAGCTCGTAACCAACGAGCCGATGTCATCCCCCTAAAGCCAGAGTCCTCTTTGTTGGACTGGTTACAAAACAACGGTCGCATCATCGCCCGTGACGTTCACGAACCGGATTTTCAAGCTGACGAAGAAGGAATAGACTCCCTAATGGGTGTAGATGATGGAATTGGCTACGACCTCGATGATGATGAAGATGATGATATAGGAATCGCTGAGAATTAGCCTTTTCAGGCTAGGGACTTGGTAGTATCCCTAGTTAATGGTATTCAATTTTATAAGTGTGGAGTGAAGGGAAACTTCTGTGGACGCTAAATTATCTCCTGAGCAAGGATTAAACATTTCTGGAATCGCTCTAGCCTCTTTATTAGCCGTAGGGTTAGGTACAACAGCATTTTTCTTGGATTCGATGGCCAATCGGCTACCGTGGCAAAGTATGTCGCTAACTCTGCCATTACTGTTGTGTGCGTTGGGTTCAGGTTTGGTGGGCTATTGGGTAATACCTTTACTTCAAGCACTTAAAACTGGACAAATAATTCGTGAAGATGGGCCTCAAGCTCATCTCAAAAAGGCAGGCACTCCCACAATGGGCGGTATATTTTTTATACCTGTATCTGTGTTGCTTGCCTGCATATTGTCTAACTTTTCTAAAGAGGTGCTTGCAGTTTCGGCTTTGACAATCAGCTATGGATTGATTGGCTGGCTCGACGATTGGCAAATTCTGCGCCGGAAATCAAATAAAGGTATATCTCCACAAACAAAACTGGCTTTGCAGGTGAGTTTTGCGGCTATGTTTTGTCTATGGCTGATGTTTAATCAACCTTCTAATATTACAAATATTGCTTTGCCTTGGGTGAGCTTCACACTACCATTAGGATTCCTATTTTGGCCTTTAGCAGGTTTTGTACTAGTTGCAGAAAGTAATGCGACTAATTTAACAGATGGTATTGATGGCTTGGCAGCAGGAACAGTAGCGATCGCACTTTTGGCTTTAGGTGCTTTAGTCGCCCCAACAGCACCAGGATTGATGGTTTTCTGTGCTGCTTTAAGTGGCGGGTGTTTAGGTTTCTTAGCCCATAATCGCAACCCAGCCCGCGTTTTCATGGGAGACACTGGTTCCCTGGCACTGGGAGGAGCTTTAGCTGCTGTAGCACTATTAACAAACAGCTTAGTAGGTCTGTTTATTCTCAGTGGTATATTCTTCGTAGAAACCTTGTCGGTGATGGCACAGGTAAGTTATTACAAAGCCACGAAGGGCCCCGATGGCAAAGGTAAACGTCTCTTGAAAATGGCACCTTTACACCATCATTTAGAACTTACTGGCTGGTCAGAATTACAAGTAGTTGGAGTATTTTATATAATCGCTGCTATTTTGGCTACTATTTGTTTAGCGATCGCTCCATTCTAAATGTTTTAAAAACTGCTTGAATATAAAAAACAACTCCCATATCTTCAGGGAGTTGTTTTTTTATAGAGTAAATTTATAAGTTTCTGATTTCTATGGCAACTGAAGCGCAAAGGATAGTCATAGAGTCAATAGACCTCTTGCAAAAGTTATTTTTGCAAGAGGTGGGAAAAGGTTAAAGGGGAAAGGGAAAATAACAAACCTTTCCCCCTTTTCCCGACTTCTGCAAGAAGTCTAATGTAAAATCTCAAATCTCAAATCTCAAATCTCAAATCTCAAATCTCAAATCTCAAATTGTTTGACTGCTTGAGGTATTCTAAATTTTTTATTCTTCAATTATAAGTATTTACATATTCCCTAACTCGATTCTTCCCTGTTCGCTTTGCCTCAAGCATCGCTTGATTCGCCCGATTTAGAAAATCCTTAACCGTAATCCCTGGTTCTGATACAGCTATTCCAAAAGAAGCGGTGATGCTTTCGAGGAGCCGATCGCCGTCCTTCAATTGCATTTGTTCAATATCTAGCCTTAATTGTTCTACTCGCTTTCTGAGCGTTTCCAGTGTCATATTAGGCATGACAATTACAAATTCTTCACCACCCCATCTGCAAGCAATGTCAAAGGAGCGAATAGATTTTAACAGTAACTGTGCTAATCCCTGGAGAACAATGTTGGCAGTCACGTGTCCATAGCGCGAATTGTAAGATTTGAAGTTATCGATATCAAGAAAAATAATACTAAGAGGTTGTCCCAATCGTTCAGCTTCAGCTAGCCTTTGTTCCGTTATGCTTTCCATATAGCTTTGATTGAATAGTTGAGTCATCCCATCCCGCAAGTTTTCATGGGTTAGACGTTGTTTGATCGATAAATTATTCAGTGCAATGCCTAATGTTCTAGCAATAATCTCAGAAGTTTGTCGATCTTCTAGACTGATTTCATCAAGTGCGTCGAGGTGTAAAATCCCAACTATTTCGCCTTGTCCAAACAATGGAACGCACAAATGTGCGCCGCTAACTGGCTGTATTAAGTGACTACAAATTAATCCTGAATTCCGAGACGATAAAAGATTGAATTTTCCTCTTCGTAATGCCCAACAATCAGATAGTGAAAATATTTCTTTACTGCTTATTTCATCTCCCCAAATCCTATTAATTTGAACATAATTCTTGGAATTAGCAATTATACAGATACAACCACTCATTGTAGGAAACAGCTTGGAACAGGTTAAAGCTACTACTTGATAGACCTCATCTTCAGACTCACAGGAATAAAGCATATCCGCCATATCTGAGAGATATATAAGTTCTCGTTTTTTTGCTTCCAATTCCAGTGTTTTTTCTTTTAGCTGCCGATTTAAGTCAGTTAGCGATCGCTGTGCTTCTATAGATTCTGTAATATCAATACTGATCCCACCGATACGGTAAGCGCCCGTTGCGTAATCGCTAAACGGAAACTTAAACGATAGCCAATAGCACGGCTGATTGTTACCAGATACTTTTACCTCTTCAATTAGCTTCAAAGGACGTAGAGTCTTCAAAACAACTCGATCGTTCTCCATAACCTGCCGTCCCTCTTCTGGATCTGGCAAGAATTCACTATCAGTTTTTCCCAACCATTCTTGTGAATTTATAGAAAATCTAGACTGTATTTCCTGGTTGTAATAAAGCAGTCTAGATTGCTCATCTTTGATATATGCTGCAAAAGGGCCCCGATCTAGGAATAGCCGTTGCATCTGCTGGCTACGTTGCAGTTCGCGGGTATCTTCTTGATATCTAGCGATCGCCTCTACAATTTGATAAGCGGTTGGCATTAGGTAGAGTAAAGCAGATAAAGAAATAAACGCCATTACATCAAGTACGCCTAAATGCAGCAGGGAAACTGCCATATATGGCTCAAAGATTGCCAGAAAGTGATGAAATCCGCAAAATAGTACGAATCCACCCGATAAGAAAAAGGCTAGCCAAAACTTAGGAGGGATAGTTGCCTTAGTTTTGCCAAAGAAAACCCCTATTACTATGGGTATACCAAAGTATGAAAATGCAGTAATGCTATGAGCAATTATGCAATTCCAGTAAATAGGTTCCATTACTGATCTGGTATTAATATTTCATTCGTTTGACTATAATTCTGGGTAGCCTCAATATGTAAGTAGATAAAGGATGATTTCAGTGCCTCATGGCTTAGTTTTACAAAAGTTATCATGGTAACTTTTTGAACGGCTGCTCATGTTACCCCCTTAGCAACCTGACTTACCAAGTGAGTGAGTTCGGGTAAAATCAGTTTTTCCATCGCCAGTCGCACAGCATTACTAGAACCAGGAAGCGAGAAGATTAATTTATCTTGATAAACACCAGCAACAGCGCGAGAAGCGATCGCCCGCGAACCAATTTCTTGATAACTTAAAAAACGAAATAACTCACCAAATCCCGGCAAAGTTTTCTCTAGTAACTTCTCAATAGCATCATAGGTGGTATCTCTTGGTGCAATACCTGTACCACCATTAAAAATTACAGCATCCAAATTTGAGCTTTTGCCCAGATTTTCTATCTGCCCTTGAATTTGTGTTGGTTCATCTTTGATAATCGTGTAGGCTCCTACAGCATGGTTTGCACCAAGGAGTAACTGCTGAATTAGCTGGCCACTTTTGTCTGTTTCCAAAGTGCGTGTATCGCTGACAGTAACCACAGCACAAGTTACTAAAACTCCAGGCAAGTCTGGATGGGGTTGTGGCATTATATGTCACTCATGAACTTTTAATAATGGATAATTGGGCATGGTAAATGGCGCATTCATTGAACATGACAATTACCGATGCCCTATGCCCTAAGCCCTAAGCCCTATGACTCATTTTTACTCAGTCCCAGATCGTTTTCTTCAGCATACCGCTCCATGAAGCGCATAAAGCGATCCCATTCTTGGGCAGATTTCATTACATAAAATGCTTCTAATTCTTCCGGTTTCCCGTTAATAAATTTAGCTTTAACTTCACGGGTAATTATCTCGCCTTCTTCGTCAATCAAGTACATTCCGGTAATATCTTCGGTAGTACCTTGATCTAAAATTTTCGGATTCGTAAAAGTAAACGTCGCTGTACCACTATCCCCAGTACGCGATCGCGTCAAGCGCACATCTGGAGTTACCTCTTCGTCAAGACCTCTAGAAAACTGGATTTTCGCCATGATGAATGAATTTAAACTTTGCTGATGGTTAATTTAATATTCTCTCATCAATTAGAACACCACAGTCTAGAAGCTACTGTGATTCACTTTTTAGTGTATATACTTAAATTGCTTCTTTTTCAAGTAACAAAGTTACGGGGCCATCGTTTTCGATGATAACTTGCATCATTGCACCAAATTTACCTGTTTCTACCTGCAACCCGCTAGCTCTTAACTTACTAACAAAACAATTATACAAATCTTCTGCCGATTGGGGAGGCGCTGAACGGTCAAAAGAAGGACGGCGACCTTTACGACAGTCACCATAAAGGGTAAACTGACTGACTACTAACAAATCACCACCAATGTCTTGTATAGATTTTTGCCATCGGTCGTCTCCTCCTTCGTCAGGAAAAAGCCGCAATTCTAAACATTTACGCACCATCCAGTCGATTTCAGCATCAGTATCGGTATTAGCAATACCTACGAGCAAATTTAGCCCCTGCCCAATTTTACCGACAATTTCATCATTCACTGTAACTTGAGATGATTTAACTCGCTGGATAACAACGCGCATTTTAATCAGAACATTTATCAACGTTTTGATTTTAGAGCAATATATAAAAACTAAAAACAACGATTTTCCATTGCTCAAAATTGATGGCGGAGCCATTGAGAATGCATTCCCAGGTTCCACCTGGGAACGAGTAGTAAGTTTCTAACTTCTAACTTTTATTTGCCAAACCCTTTACCGCGAGAGGTTGAAGGTAGACAAATGCATTTTTCGAGTTGACTAATTAAAGTCTCACGATCCAAATTTTGACCAATCAGTACTAACTGGTTTTTCAGTTGGCCTTTCCATTCATCATCATCCAAGGTGAAGCGTTTACCGCAAAGGTGGAAAATATGACGCTTCGGGCTTTCATCAAACCACATAATCCCCTTGGCTCGGAAGATATTTGAGGGTAGCTGGTTATCTAAGAAATACTGAAACTTCCTAATAGAAAAAGGCTTGTCACTTTGGAAAGAGATGGAAGTAAAACCATCATTTTCTAAATGGTCAGAATGATGGTGATGATCGTGATGGTCGTGGTCATGGTCGTGATGATCGTGACCGCATGTTGAGTGGTCATGGTCATGGTCATGGTCATGGTCGTGATGATCGTGATGGTCGTGTTCATCCACCACTGTGTCAAAATATTTATCTGACTCAAACAGACCAACACTCAGAATTAAAGGAAGTGGCACTTGCGATCGCGTAGCGCGGATAATCCTTGCTCCTTCCTTGACTTCGTTAATTTTTCTTTCTAACTCGTTCAAAGTGGCTTCATCAACCAAATCTGCCTTGTTCAGCACAATGACATCGCCATAAGCAATTTGGCTGTATGCTGCCTCAGAGTTAAATAAATCTAGGCTGTAATTAGCCGCGTCTACCACGGTAATAATCGAATCTAAGCGAGTTAAATCCCGCAATTCTGTACCCAGAAATGTTAAAGCTACTGGTAGCGGATCTGCCAATCCAGTTGTTTCCACTACTAGATAATCTAGATGTTCTTGGCGTTCTAAAACTTTGTAAACTGCATCTACTAAATCATTATTAATAGTGCAGCAGATACAACCATTATTTAGCTCCACCATGTTCTCACCAGTGGAAACAATTAGCTCGTTATCGATGCCAATTTCGCCAAATTCATTTACGAGAACAGCGGTTTTTAACCCCTGTTGGTTGTTGAGGATATGATTAAGTAAAGTCGTCTTGCCACTACCGAGAAAACCCGTAATAATTGTTACTGGCATTCCTTGTTTGGGCGTATCCATTGCCGAAGATTCGGGTGTAACTGCTGATTGCATAGCGCTGTTATCAAATAGTCAAAAAATAGTAATGTAGCGCAGATAGTCCAGAAAACACTAGCATAGGGATGCTGGACTGTCATCCCAGCTGCCTTACCCTATTATTACGTATCTCCCTATTTCAGCATTACTCTGTTATGACCCTAACCCTTTACAATACCCTCACCCGTCGTCAAGAACCGTTTGAAACAGTCGAAACAGGCAAGGTTAAGATGTATTACTGCGGCGTGACGGTGTACGATTACTGCCATTTGGGTCATGCTAGAGCTTGCATCGTTTGGGACGTAGTACGCCGATACCTCCAGTTTATCGGTTATGAAGTGCGATATATCCAAAATTTTACTGATATTGATGACAAGATTCTCAATCGAGCCTGTGCTGAACATTCTTCAATGGAAGCTGTGGCCGATCGCTTTATCAAAGCATATTTTGAGGATATGGCGCGATTGGGAATCAAAGAAGCTGATGAATATCCCCGTGCTACTCATACTATGAATGGCATTTTGCGGTTAATTCATGAGTTGGAAAATAAAGGTTTTGCTTACCCTGCTGATGGTGATGTGTATTATCCAGTGCGGCAGTTTTCTGAATATGGGAAACTTTCGGGACGCAAGTTAGAGGATATGCAAGCTGGCAAAAGCGATCGCGTTAACGTAGAAGATCCAGAATACCAAAAAAAGAAAGACCCCTTTGATTTTGCTTTGTGGAAAGCAGCAAGACCAGGAGAACCTGCTTGGGAATCACCGTGGGGCGCAGGCCGTCCGGGCTGGCATATAGAATGCTCGGCAATGGTGCGCGATCGCTTGGGTGATACCATAGATATTCATGCTGGTGGTGCTGACTTAATTTTTCCTCATCACGAAAACGAAATTGCCCAATCTGAGGCTGTAACCGGAAAACCTTTAGCGCGTTATTGGTTGCATAACGGCATGGTGAAAGTAGATGGTGAAAAAATGTCCAAATCTTTGGGCAACTTTACCACTATTAGAGACTTACTGGATCGAGGAGTTGACCCGATGGCAGTGCGGTTGTTCGTGTTGACCGCTCAATATCGCACACCAATTGATTTTACCGACGAAGCGATCGCCGCAGCAACCAATGGCTGGCACACCATTAAAGAAGGTTTACTCTTCGGCTACCAATACGGGAAATTACTAGGCTGGGATTTAGGGACTGGGGACTGGGGACTAGGGACTGGGAATATATCAATACCCAGTACCCAATACCCAGTACCCAATCCCTATATTGAACGCTTTCAAGAAACTGTAAATAACGACTTTAATTTTCCTGGTGGATTAACAGTGCTGTTTGAATTAGCCAAAGAACTGCGCCGTGAGGGAAATATTCTTGTGCATGAAGGGAAAACCGAAACATCAGCAGATGAGTTACAGCGTCAATGGCAAACACTCGTTACCTTAGCTGGAGTTTTGGGTTTAGAAGCCGAGATAGAAGCCGAAACTCAAACAAGTAATGGTTTCAGCGATGCAGAAATTGAAGTGAAAATTCAGCAAAGGCAAGAAGCACGTATTGCCAAGAATTTTGCCGAAAGCGATCGCATTCGTGACGAACTCCAAGCAGAAGGTATTACGCTAATTGATAGCCGTGATGGCACACGCTGGCACCGGAATTAGAGGAGAATGGGGAGTAGGTAGAAAATTCCCCATTCCCCATTTCCCATTCTTTATTCCCCATTCTTTATGTGGTCTGAACTCAAAAAAGCGATCGCTAGTTTCGATATTCCCGCAGATTGGATCGGTATTAGAGCCGTAAAGGAAACTTCTACTACCCGTTTAGTCCGTGACGCCTTACCCCAACTAAATGGCAAATCCTTCACTGTTGGAGCCATGCTGGAAGTTTTAGTCAATGGCTGTCTGGGTTATGCAGCTACTAACTCTCTAGAATTGTCTTCTCTAGAAGCCGCTGCCCAAACAGCCTATAAACAGGCACTAGCAGCCAGTGAATGGTGGATACATCCCTTCCGTGAAAGTGAGCGTCCTAAAGTCGTTGGTGAATATAAATCTCCATTTATTGAGCCATTGGATGCTCTGAGTCCAGGAGAAATCAACGATTTACTGGTTCGTATTTGCCAAACACTCAAAGTTGATGACAAGATTGTGCAAACCATAGCCAGTGCTAGCACAACTGAGCGAGAATCTTGGTTTATTAGCAGCAATGGCTCAGAAGTCTATCAAAAAATACTATCTATAGGCACAAATTACGGAGCTACTGCCCAAGATGGAGCGGTTGTACAACAGCGCAGCAATAACGGTTCGCAAGCAAACTGTTACCAAGGCGGACTCGAACTATTAAAACAAGAAAACTTATGGCATCGGGTGCGGCAAATAGGCGAACAAGCAGTAGAACTTTTGACAGCAGAAGAATGCCCAACCACCCGTACCAATTTAGTTTTAGCCTCAGACCAAATGATGCTGCAAATCCATGAAAGTGTTGGGCATCCCCTAGAAATTGACCGAATTTTGGGAGATGAGCGTAACTATGCTGGGGGCAGCTTTGTTAATAAAAGTGATTTTGGCAACCTAGTATATGGTTCGCCGTTGATGAACATTACCTTTGATCCTACCGTGCCTGGTGAATTTTCTAGCTATGGCTTTGATGATACGGGTGCTGTAGCAACAAAGGAATACTTGGTTAAAGAAGGAGTACTTCAACGGGGTTTAGGCAGTCTGGAAAGTCAAGCAAGAGCAGGTGTATCAGGAGTTGCTTGTGCCCGTGCTTGCTCATGGAATCGACCAGCGATCGATCGTATGGCAAACTTGAATTTAGAGCCTTTAAACGGCACTTTTGAAGATATTATTGGCGGGATAGAACACGGCGTTTACATGGAATCTAACCGTTCTTGGTCAATTGACGATCGCCGCTACAAATTCCAATTTGGTTGCGAGTACGCTAAATTAATTGAAAACGGCAAACTCACCAAAACCCTTCGTAATCCTAACTATCGCGCCACAACACCAGAATTTTGGCATAGCTTAATCCAAGTAGGAGATGCAACAAACTGGCAAATGTATGGTACTCCTTATTGTGGTAAAGGAGAACCAAATCAGGCCATTTCGGTAGGACACGGTTCACCTGTTTGTGTATTTGCTAATGTCGAAGTTTTTGGTGGAGGAAGTTGAAAAAGTGCAAATACAGCAGTTAGAAGTTAGGAGTTAGAAGTTAACAATTTCTTCAACTCATAACTTTTAACAAGTGGTGGGGGTTCAAGTCCCCTGTCTCTACAGGCAGCAGGTTTTGTGTCGAGGTCTAAATCCACGTCACAAAACGTAATTGCGTTAGCGCAGCGGGGCGTAGCCCATTGCGAATTGCGAATTGGTTTAACTTTTTCCCCCTCTTTATTCCCTATTGATATTTAATTTCTATGAAAATTGAGGAATTATCTGCATTAGAAGTCAGTTTTAATCGACTGATTGAAAGTCTGCTGATTAAAAAAGCTGAAAATGAACAATTCACTGTGAGACTTAGTAGTGAAAGAAGTCAATTTACTCGTTTCAACCATGCGAAAGTGCGACAAACTGGTTGTGTTGCTGATGGTTGGATAGAACTGACTCTGATGGCAGATCAACGCAGCAGTATTAGGCAGTTTCCCTTTACTGGAAATTGGGAGTTAGACTGGCAATTAGCATATCCTGCTTTGCAGGAACTACGCGACGAACTGATTTTATTACCCATCGATCCATATCTAGTTTTACCATCAGGCAATAATACCAGCCGGGAAATACATTCTGGAAATTTATTACCAGAGGAAGCAGTAGTAACAAGTGTATTAGAACAAGTTCCTGAATTAGATTTTACTGGTATATATGCTGGAGGAATAGTAATTAAAGGTTATGGTGATTCCAGTGGTCAAAAACACTGGTTTGCTACTGATTCTTTTAGTTTAGATTATTCTTTATTTTCTACCTCTGAGCAAGCAGTTAAGGGCACATTTGCCGGAAGTGATTGGGATGAATCTGCTTATATAACCAAAATCAGCGAAGCTAAAAAGCAACTTGAATTGCTAGCTCGTCCAATTAAAGAATTACCACGAGGACAATACAAAACTTATTTTGCACCTGCTGCTGTTGCAGATTTATTAGTAATGCTTTCTTGGGGAGCAGTAAGCGAAGCTGATATTCAACAAGGGAACAGTGCTTTAGCTGCTTTATCGCGTCAAGAAAAACAACTTTCGACGGCATTTAGTTTGAAAGAAAACTTTCAGCGCGGATTAGTACCGCGATTTAATGAATTGGGAGAAATGGCAGCACCAGAGTTACCTGTAATAGAAAAAGGATATTTGGTAAATACTCTGGTGAATTCTCGCACTGCTAAGGAATATCAAAAAATTGCCAACGGCGCTAATGGTTCAGAGACTCTGCGCGCGCCAGAAATCAGTCCCGGAAATTTAATCTTTGAGCAGATTCTTCCGAGATTGGATACAGGATTATATTTATCAAATTTGCATTACTTGAATTGGAGCGATCGCCACACTGGTAGAATCACAGGTATGACTCGTTATGCTTGTTTTTGGGTAGAAAACGGAGAAATTACTGCCCCCATTGAAAACTTACGTTTTGATGAAAGTCTCTATCGCTTCTGGGGAGAAAATCTAATAGATTTGACTACTTTTCAAGAATTCATTCCCGAAGTAGGTACTTATGAAAGTCGCCAACTTGGAGGTAGTTTAGTTCCTGGTATGTTGGTGGAAGATTTTACTTACACTTTGTAGTTTTCTTCTGTATAAATATTTATTTTTGGTAGAGACGCACAGTTCACGTCTCTACCAAAAAATTATAAAATTATCTATCTCTGTAAACGGCATTAATTACAATATCTTTAATAGCGAAATAAATAATTAAAAGCAACGATAAAAATTGCTCAAACTGAAGAATTGGATCTAAACGCCAACCTTGAAAAAACAAGATTACTCCGCATATTAACATTATAATTGGTGTAAATATCACTTGAATAATGTAAAGGGCTAAAGCCCAACCTGTAAGCCTAGTTCCACGTTGGGCAAGCCAAACTACTGTTAAAATAAAGTAAATAACTGCCAAAAGAAAATAAATAATTCCAATTAAACCAGCTAAATTTAATCCAAAATTAACTTGAGCGAAAGTAATCATTTATTAGAGATCCTGTTTAATTACAATCCACAAATTTAAATCTATTTCTCGGTAGATTTCCCAAAAAACTTCCCTAATAAAAATAGTTGGGTTTCACTATTGCTTAAAACCCAACTTATAATTTTTCATCATCTCTTATTAGAGCCTTTATCGTTTTTTGCTAGGAGGTGAATTACGCTGGGTGAGGTTATCAATTTGCAATTGTTGCCGTCCATTGGTGATAATTCGCAACATATCTTTGAGATCCTGCTCGATATTTCCCAAAATGCCATCGGCATAAGCATCAGCACCATCTTCAATTTCTTGAGCTTGAGCGATCGCATTTTGTCGCATCAGCTCTAACTCTTGCTGACAAGCATACCGCTTGCGGTCAATCTCGGCGAGAGTTTCTTGCATTATTCCCTCACACTCTTGTTGCACTTGTCGCCGCAATCGTTCAGCTTCTTGTTCCGCCTGGTGAATAATATCGCTTTCAGCTAAAATTTGCGCTCTTTTTGCTTGTGCAGCCTCAACAACCTGCTGTCCATACTCTTCCGCTTCCAGCAGAATTTCGTTCTTTTGGTCAAGAACTGCTGCTGCTTCTTGAAAAAGTGATGGTAAAGCCAGCCGGATGTAATCAAGCTGATCTAGCAACTTTTCCTCATCTATGAGTGTGCGTCCCGTTAGCGGAATCCTGAGACTAGAGAGAACCATTTCTTCTAGGCGGTTGAGTTCCTGCTGAATATCTATGCTTCCCTCTCCACCGAGATATTCTTGAGGGGGGGGATTGCTTCCGTTGAGATTGGGTTCAACATTGGAGATTTCTGATTGTAGCATTGGTATATATCTAGGGCAATGTGTGGGGGAACGAGATGATCGATAGAGCCACCAAACCTTGCAATCTCTTTTACCACACTACTACTTAAAAAACTATACTCATTTGAGGTTGCGAGAAAAACTGTTTCTATTTGGGTAGAAAGAGTTTTGTTGGTGTGAGCCATTTGCAGTTCCACTTCAAAATCTGACACAGCCCGTAAACCCCGGATCAAAACTTGTGCTTGTTGCATTTGAGCATAATTGACAGTAAGACCATCAAAGCTGTCTACTTTTACATTAGGTAAATGTTCTGTAGAAAGACGGATTTGATCTAGCCGTTGCTCCACACTAAAAAGTGGCATCTTGTTAGGGTTCCGTAGTACAGCGACAATCACCCGCTCAAACAGCCGACTACCGCGCCCGATGAGATCGAGGTGTCCCAAAGTAATGGGGTCGAAGCTACCAGGATAAATAGCAATCACAATTTTAAATATATCAAAGTTGTTTAGGTGATTATATTGAAATCATTTTGTGTAACTTACTCAAATCTACCATCTTGCGCTCTCGGTAATGATGGTAAACTCAATTGTTTTAGTGGTACAAGTTATGCTCAACTAAGCGTTAGGAACTAGTGCAAGAAGGCAGAAGGCAGTTCTTGCTGGAGGCAGGAGGCAGAAGGAAAGAAAGCTTATAGCATAAGCCTTTACATTATTGTTGACTGCATAGTTATTTCTACCACACTCCACTAGACTCCTAAATATGAATACTGGATTTTTACCTACGTCCCCACAATGTTGTGGAAGATTTAAGTGTAGTTACAGTATTCGAGACACAAGAAACTCCGTACTTAGCAAAGTGCGCGGGTAGTTAACGAACTTTTCTAGGTAATTTTTCATGGCACTGGATTTTCCCACTTTGCCCTTGGCGTTTCAATTTACTTCTCCAGGACCGATTCTGGTGAAAATAGGGCCACTAAGTATTCGTTGGTACGGCTTGTTGATTGCCACAGCAGTTTTAATTGGCGTCATCCTTTCCCAGAATTTGGCAAAGCGGCGCAATGTTAATCCTGAGTTGCTAGGCGATTTGTTCTTTTGGTTGTTGATTGGGGCAATTCCTGGCGCACGGCTATATTACGTTTTTTTTGAGTGGTCAAAATATGCTCCAACTCCAGGAAAAATTTTTGCGATTTGGGAAGGGGGTATTGCCATTCATGGAGCGATTCTTGGTGGCGTTGTGGCTGCGTTAATCTTTGCCAAAATCAAGCAGGTTTCTTTCTGGCAACTGGCAGATTTAGTAGCACCTTCGCTGATTTTAGGGCAAGCGATCGGACGTTGGGGCAATTTCTTTAATTCTGAAGCTTTTGGCGATCCGACTGATTTACCCTGGAAGCTGTATATTCCACCAGACCATCGTCCTTTAGAGTATGTTAGTTTCGATTACTTTCATCCCACCTTCCTCTACGAATCTCTATGGGATTTAATGGTGTTTACGCTACTAATAACGTTATTTTTCCGGTCTTTATCCGGTAAGCCGCGTCTGAAGGTAGGCACACTGTTTCTCATTTACTGGCCAGCCTATAGCTTAGGACGCTTATGGATTGAAGGCTTTCGCACTGATAGCTTGATGCTGGGGCCATTACGGATGGCGCAAGTAGTCAGTAGTCTAGGAATTTTATTGGGATTAGTTGGATTAGCTTGGCTTTACTTACTCAAACGCCCTTTACCCGATGTAGTTCCTACTGCTAAAGGAAATGGGGGACAAGGGGACAAGGGGACAAGGGGACAAGGAGAATAACTATGCCCTATGCTCAATTCCCAATGACTAAAAAATAAAAAATGCCCCAGAGTATTCTCTAGGGCTTAACCAGGGTGCATCTACCATTACTCTCTACTAGGGAAAGAGGGGGAATCCGGAAAGATACTGAGAAAATATCAAAAAAGTTTTTTGAGGGATTGTCGTGGGTTCTTTTCAAAGTGAATGTACAGAAGACCTAAGCTATAAAAAAACACTGTATGCCATAGACCCATCTGTGTATATTGTCGGAGCTGGCCCTGGAGATCCTGATTTATTAACGGTGAAGGCGCAGAAATTACTGGCTGTTGCTGATGTAATTTTATTTGCTGATTCTTTAGTACCTGAAGAAATTTTAGAACTTTGCCGAAAAGATGCCGAGATAATTAGAACTGCGAATCAGACTTTAGAAGAGATTTTGCCAATTATGATCGATAGAGTGCGATCGCAGCACAAATCTGTAGTCCGTCTCCATTCTGGCGATCCTAGTCTCTACAGCGCCATCCACGAGCAAATGCACCTCTTGGCAGAGGCAAATATTCCTTTTGAAGTCATACCAGGTATCAGCGCTTTTCAAGCTGCTGCTGCCAAACTCAAAGTAGAACTGACTGTACCCGGTTTAGTTCAAACCATTATCTTGACACGCATCAGTGGACGTACAGAAGTCCCCGCCGCCGAAGAATTAGCTACTCTCGCAGCACATCAGGCTAGCCTCTGCCTGTATTTAAGTGCGCGTCATGTCGAAAATGCCCAAGCTAAACTACTCGAACACTATCCAGCCGAAACTCTCATTGCGATTTGCTTTCGCATCGGATGGCCCGATGAAAAAATCAGGGTTGTCCCCCTAAATCAAATGGCAGACTGCACTCATAAAGAAAAACTAATTCGCACTACACTTTATATAATCAGTCCAGCCCTCTCGACAGCCTCGACAGCAAAAGGGCGATCGCGTTTATATCATCCCGAACATAATCACCTATTTCGCTCATCTCATTACTAAATAGTGGGGCATTGGGCATTGGGCATTGGGCATTGGGCATGGGTTATTCTCCTCATCTCCCTTGTCGCCCCATCCCTCATTTCCTCTGCGTTTCGGTAAACTTAACAGTGTAATAAAATCCAAAATTCCAATTCGGTACTATGCCTTTAATTAAAGTGCAAACTTCTGCGTCTGCTCCTCAAAAAGCTGAAATTGAGTCAATGCTTTTAAACCTCTCAGCCAAGTTAGCGAAACATTTGGGAAAACCAGAATCTTATGTAATGACTGCTTTTGAATCAGGAATTCCGATGACTTTTGCAGGGAATACAGACCCAGTTTGCTACATTGAAATTAAGAGCGTTGGCACGATGAAGCCAGAGCAAACCGTAGCAATGAGTCAAGACTTTTGCCAGCAGATTAACCAAACTCTAGGTGTACCTAAAAATCGCATTTATATAGAGTTTGCAGACGCTAAAGGGGCAATGTGGGGCTGGAACGGCACAACTTTTGGTTAATTCCTCATCTTCTTTGGTCAAGACTAACTCGATCTGGCAGGTGTAGGATAGAGATCCTACATCAACTCGTGATTTTTTTATGTCTGCTACGCCTCTTGTATCTCAGGTTGACTTCAACTCAGAAAAATCAGAATCAATTCCTCCCCTTCTAGGCGCTTCTCTGGCGGAGTTAAGCACTTGGGTGCAGCAACAAGGACAACCTGCTTACAGAGGAAAGCAACTGCATGAATGGATCTATGACAAGGGGGTGCGATCGCTAGCTAATATTTCTGTCTTCTCCAAGCAATGGCGGCAAGAAGTAGCAGAAGTTCCCGTTGGGCGCTCAATTTTACATTACCGCTCTGAGGCTCCCGATGGTACAGTGAAATATCTTTTACGATTAACAGACGGGCAAATTATTGAAACTGTTGGTATCCCCACCTTTGCAGAAAGGGGAGAAGGCCCAAAAGCCCGTTTGACAGTTTGCGTCTCTACTCAGGTGGGTTGCCCAATGGCGTGTGATTTCTGCGCTACTGGTAAGGGAGGCTACAAACGCAATCTAGCACGGCATGAAATTGTCGATCAGGTGTTGACTGTGCAAGAAGATTTTCAACAACGGGTTAGCAATGTGGTGTTTATGGGGCTAGGCGAACCGTTGTTGAATACTGAGAATGTCTTAGCAGCCCTAAAATCCCTGAATCAAGATGTCGGTATTGGGCAGCGATCGCTTACAGTTTCTACAGTGGGGATTCGCGATCGCATCCGTCAGTTCGCGCAAAATAATTTGCAAATCACTTTGGCTGTAAGTCTCCACGCACCCAACCAAGCACTACGAGAAAAACTCATCCCTAGCGCCCGCGCCTATCCTCTAGAAGATTTACTGGCTGAATGTCGAGAATATGTAGAAATCACTGGGCGTCGAGTTACCTTTGAGTACATTCTCCTCGCTGGTGTTAACGATTTACCAGAACACGCATTAGAACTTTCAAAATGCTTGCGAGGATTCCAAAGTCATGTGAATTTGATTCCTTATAATCCTATCCAAGAAGTAGACTACAAACGCCCTAATCGCGATCGCATTCAAGCATTTGTCAACGTTCTTAAGCAACAAAATACTGCTGTGAGTGTCCGTTATTCCCGTGGTTTAGAAGCCGATGCTGCTTGCGGGCAACTAAGAGCAAGTAAAAATTAAACTTGTTGCAATCAATTCTATGAATGAATATCAAACCGCAGATAAACAGAGATATGTCTTCAGATACATCTCTGTTTATCTCTGGCGTAAAACCGCTTGAGATCCCTTTGTTAACTTACCTACCGCAGGTAGATTTACGGGAATCCGGCAAATCATGTAAAAAATTTAAATATATAATTTAATTAAGATGAATATCTAAGAAGCAAGAGTTTTATGAAAAATCAAGAGAATGCACTGGATATAACCTTGATTTAGAAAGCTATTCCCAACGCACTAATATTTAGAACACGTCGTCGACTGAAGAATGTTGGCGTAGTCAGCCGTAAGTAGCGCGTAAGCCCATAACGGTAAATAAGACATTAGCTTCAGTTAACTATTGCAAGCCCCTATATTGATATATAGGGAAATTCTGTTGACATTTTAAGGGTTTAGCGATCGCTCAACCCAACCTATAACAATTGAGGAAATAATTATATGTTGAATCGCTTATCGTTGGTTAAAGTATGGCTACCATTGATTGTGCTTGCCAAAGCTTTATCGATTAATTTTCCTGCATCTGCACAAATAATTCAGACGAATCCCCAACAAATAATTCGGACAAATCCCCAACAAATAATTCGGACGAATCCCCAGACACAAGATTCGCTTCAAGAAAGAATCAGACAACAACAAGAACAGCAAAATCAGCAAACACAAGAACGAATGAACGAAACATGGCTACGGCAAAATTTTCAACAACCACAACAACTACAACAACAACAGATAATCCAACAACAAGAATTTACACGACAACGGCAAGAAATGTTGCGTCAGCAACAATTGAGACTACAACAGGAAGGAACAAGACTACAACAGCAGGACTTTTCACAACAGCAACAACTGAGAATACAACAGCAACAACTTAGACAAGATCAACAAATTAGACAACAGCAACAATTTAGGTTACAAGAACAGATCCGACAGCAACAACTCAGACAACAGAATAATCTGTAAAGTCTTTAAAATTTATGACAAGTAAATTTATTATTAGAAATTAGAGAAAATATTCTCTAATTTTTTTTGATTTTTATTATTTAGCGCTGTGCATAAATTCCTGGTGCATAAGCCTCAATTACTTTGCCAGTGCGAGTGCAACTAATCATCAAGTAGTCACAACTAGAGCATTGTGTTCGAGTTAATTGACTATCAGAAATATAATAACGTTCTGCTTGGCTGCCGCAATTTGGGCAGTAAATTTTTTGTACTGTCTGCATTTTAAAACCCCTGGTTGTAATTTATTTTTTATTTGAGAAAACTGCCAGTTAAAGTAGAAAAGATTTTGGTTTGACCCAACTTAACAAACGACTTTAATATTGGCTAATTATTTTAAACAAAATTTCAGATTTGAAAAAACTTCGATTTCTCTCTATACTATCCTATAATTTAAGTGATTTTACCCTCTTACTTTAGGTACATAAATTCTTTTTTAATTAAATGACGCTTAGATATTTACTGATCCCTATGACGAATGCTTTGAGAGAGGCTTATTTATAGTCATCTTGGACAGATACAAAAAATAGCCGTTCTTGTATTCAAAAGTTAAACTACAGAAAATACTGTATATTTAGTAACAAAATAGTTATCTTAAGGATTAGTTAATTTTTGCTGGCAAGATTTATGAGGTGGAATTCTGGTGTGAAAATTTAATCAAAATTACCATAGTTACGAGATATAGTTACGAGATCCCGTAAATTTACGGTATATACACATCTTAAATTCTCGCAGACAAACTTAACAGAATCCTCTGTGAGAGTGGAACTAATACTTTTTCAAGCTAGTTTTAAGTGTGTGTAGTAAGGACTTTAGCTCTTACTACAAACTTGTTTATTCATACATAAATTGAAATTTGACAGACTACTAATCTCCTCAAGCAGGATGAAAATAATCGTAAATTTCTTGAGCCAAACGCGGCCCGATTCCTGGAACCTCGGCAAGTTGTGGGGTTGTCGCTTGGCGAATATAATCAACTGAGCGAAAATGCCCTAGTAGCTGCTTTTGTCGATGATGTCCTAAGCCAGGAATTTCATCTAAACGCGATCGCTTCAATTTATCACTACGCTGTTGACGATGGAAACTGACTGCAAACCGATGCGCTTCATCCCGCAGCCGCCGTAACAGCTGTACCCCTGGTTGTTCTGCATCAGTTGTTAAGGGTTTAGATTCTCCTGGTAAAAAAATCTCTTCTCGCTGCTTTGCTAAACTTACCACTCGCAAGTCTTCTAATAAATTCATTTCTTGCAAGACAGCGACAACTGATGATAACTGACCTTTACCACCATCGATCATGATTAAATCAGGCCAGTCAGGATTACCCAAACGCGCTAATTGCTGATCTTCGGCATATTTACGGAACCGCCGCTGGATGACTTCAGCAAGACTAGCAAAATCATCTGAATGTCCTGCTGTCACCGTAGGATTTTTAATTTTGTAGTGGCGATAGTTCTGCTTTGCGGGTAATCCGTCGATAAACACGACTTGCGAAGCTACAGCATTTGACCCTTGAATATGGGAAATGTCATAACCTTCGATGCGGTGAGGTACATCTGGTAAATCGAGAATGGTGGCTAAATCTTGCATTGCTTGGTGATTGCGATCGCCAAATTTCTGCATTCTTTGCAATTCATACTGAGCATTTCGCTCTACCATCTCAATTAATTCTGCTTTAGTTTGGCGCAAAGGAGTCAGTATTGTAACTTTTTTGCCTTTACGTTGAGTTAAGACATCTGCCAATATTTCCGCATCTGGTAAATCATGCTGTACTAAAATCTCTAAAGGGATTTCTACGGAATCAGCAGTTTGGTAATGTTCCTCCAAAGCTCGTTGTAAAATCGCTCCTGGTTCGGCGTGAGTATCCGCCACAAAGGCTAAACGTCCTACCAATTGCCCAGCGCGAATCTGAAATAGTTGAATGCAGGCGTGCTGTTCGTCGGCTGCCAGTGCGATCGCATCCCGCGAAACAGTATCATCTGGTAAGGAAACTTTCTGGTCGGCTGTCAGAGACTTTAAGCCAGAAATTTGATCGCGAATCCGCGCCGCTGACTCAAAATTCAAGTTCTCAGCGGCTGCATTCATCTGTTGGGTCAAAATATCAATCAGTTCCTGGGTTCGACCTTGAAAAACCATCGCGATTTTTTGGACAATTTTGCGATATTCTTCTGGTGAAATCATCTGTTGACACACACCAGGACAACGCCCTAAATCAAAATTCAAGCAAGGGCGATCTTTAAAAAGTGGTTGGGGTCGTTGTCGCTGGGGAAAAATGCGCTTGCAGATGCGGACAATTTCTCGTAATAAACCAGCATCAGTATAAGGCCCGTAAAATTTATCCTTTTCTTTACCGAATTGGCGTTTACGGGTAATAAAAATTCGCGGATAATCTTCTGACCAAGTAATGCAGAGATAAGGATATTTTTTATCATCTTTGAGCAACACGTTAAAGTATGGCTGGTGCTGCTTGATCAAATTGGCTTCTAGCGCTAAAGCTTCGGCTTCAGTATCAGTGACGATGAATTCAATTTCTGTCACTAACTTGACCATCGTGGCGATACGTTCAGTCTTGTTGTAGCCATCCCGGAAATAGGAACGGACACGCGATCGCAACTTACGCGATTTACCTATATAGATAATGCGATCGCTCCTGTCCCGCATGAAATAAACCCCCGGTTCCGGTGGAATTTCGGCTAGACGGTTTTCTAGTCGTTCTGGCTCTTTAACCAGTGGTAATATTTGAGTAGATATTGTCACAACCAAAATTAGGTAATCTTTCTCTATTTTAAGAAAAATTATTTTTTCGTGCCGATTTAATAAATTATTTATCAAGTAAATACAAAGTAGCAGTCATGAGGGACTGGGGAAAATAATATCGTGTCCGGTTAAAGACTTATCATTAAGACCGCAGTTCTTGCTGGGAGCTCTTAGCTGGGGGAAAGAGGATTTCCTGGTTTTTGCACAGATGCGCGAATTATAACTAATTAGGCGGACATGATATAACTCCTAACTCAGCACGAGCTAAACCCTAGCTATCCATTAACAGCACTCTCAAGTCAGGTAGGCTTTTAGTTTGCACAAAGATAAGTCTGCTGTAGCTAGTTCCTTGCCTTCTCGCAGGGTCGTCGGCTTCTAAGCTAGAGCCTTGCTAGAAAAGTGACTGCAATCTTAGTCATTGGCTGCTACTGTCAGAATAAAAACTTTGCTTTTTGAATCTATAATTAACATTTTTCAATTGATAATACTTTATTATCTGAAATTTTATATTTTAGATTAGATGATAATATCTTGGATTAATTTGTGTTTTTATTAATAAAGAATATATTTGTATATTGGTTAAATAAATATTCAATTAAAATTTTATCTATTGATACTATTTATGTTTATTTGTTGAATTTATAACCTTAAGCGAATTAACGGATTTAGTCAGTTAAATTTACGATTATGATTGATAATATAGTTATTATAATAATTTAGGGCAAGAGCTAAACTATGAATTTACAAGATTTTGAAGTCCAGTATCGTGAGGCTATGGCTGAGACTCTCAATGAATTGCAAACAGCAGTTTTGTTATTAGCGCAAGTACAACAGAAAATTTCAACAATTGGCAGTTCTGTACAAACTCTTAGTGAGTGCGTTGAAGAATTTATTGCTGGCCAAAAAGCAGAATAAAGACACACATAACAAAAAAATTATCTGTTGCGGCAAGTAAACTGTTCTTCAATTGCAAGAATGAGATCCTTGAGTTTTAAAGGTTTGACAAAATAGTTACGTGCGCCCAAACTCAGAGCTAGTTCTCGATCTGCTTTAAAAGCAAAAGCTGAAACCACAATGATAGGTATTTTTGACAAATCAGGTTTTTGCTGGACTTGTTTTAAGAGTGAATAACCGTCAACATCTGGCAATTTCAAGTCCAATAACATTAAATCTGGCTCGAATTTCTCTATGGTTGAGAAAAAAGCAGAACCTTCTGATAAACTTTGGACTTCATAACCACAGTAACTTAGATAGTCACTAAGTAACATCCGATTGAGGTAATGGTCTTCAACTAGTAAAATTCGTCTAACTTTGTGTGACTGCAATGGCTGATTTATATTGAGTAATTGTACTGTCATTGCTAACCTATTATCTGATTATCTTAATTAAAAGCTAGTCATTATTACCATAAACTAAAACAGTAGGGCATTTAAAGAGTGAAATAAATATAAATTGTACTTATGTAATCTAAATCAAAAATATCAATCAATTAAATTTAGCTGCACTACAATACTAAAATGATAGTATTATTAAATGTAGTTAAATCAAAAATTAATCTTTTTTTTACTAATTTAGTATAATCTAGAGTATTAAGTTAACTTCTGTTTTTACAAATTTAGTTGCCTAAATTTTATGAGTAAAACTACTTAAGTAATACTGGTACTTATATTATGGTAATAGCCTTTCCTGAAGCCGTGAGGGTAAGCAATACTATTGTGCAAAATCCATATTATAAATAAATTAACTTGCTAGGGACATACAGATGTAGAATTTTGCAACCGATTCATTTGTTGCAAGTATTTTTAGAAATAGTATAACCTAGAAGATTAAATTTATTATAGCTGCAAGGAATTATTCATCAAAAAAGGGAGCTGTTAGCTCCCTTACTTATTTTTTGGAATGGAAACCGGAGTTTCAACCAGATACTTTTTTTAACTTGCGTTGTGTAACAAAGATACCAGCAACACCTAAAATCCCAAATACTACTGAGGGTTCCGGTACAGAGGATGGAGAGACATACTTAGGTGTTGACCAAGTATAAATTGCACTATAGGATACACCATCATCAGAAGCAGTAATCCCGGATGCAGTGGGGTTAAAGCTATAGGCATAGTAAGTTTGACCACCAGTAACTACCTTAGCAATTTCACTAGCCGCAATTTCACCTTGATATGCATTTAATGCAGCTTGCAGAGTCAGTACATCTTTAAATGATGTGAGTTGAGAGATTTGACCTGGTAGCTGATTTTTGAGAGTATTCAGTTGAGAAATTTGACCTGGTAGTGTTTGATTTTTGAGAGTATTCAGTTGAGAAATTTGACCTGGTAGTGTTTGATTTTTGAGAGTATTCAGTTGAGAGATTTGACTTGTCAGTTGTTGCCTTTTTGTTTGATTGGCTGGAATATTAGGAATTGCGTTGAGTTGTGTTTGCAGTGTGGTAATCTGTCCTGGAATTGCGTTGAGTTGTGTTTGCAGTGTGGTAATCTGTCCTGGAATTGCGTTGAGTTGTGTTTGCAGCGTGGTAATTTGTCCTGGAATTGCGCTCAGTTGTGTTTGTAGTTGTGGAATTGAACTTTCAAGTTGTGAAAGGGTTGGTTGAGTTGTTTGTGAAGGAAACTGTGATTTAATTGCATTCCACTTTTCATCAACCTTAGTAGAAATAGTTGTTGCAAGTTTAGTCTTTACATCCAAGTGACCAACTAATTTCAGTTCCACACCGCCATTCTGACCGAATTGGAAACCACCAATGTTCGGATCTCCCATTCCCAAGGAAGGAAAATAACTAGTTATTAGTGATTTGCTGTCGGCTGAAAACCCGTTCCAAACTGATTGAAATGGTGTGTAGCTACTCAATAAATCGCCTAGCCATTGGGAACCAAAACTATTCCAGTCATTAGCAGTGACACTACTAACGGTGGCACTGTAGTTTCCTTTTGTGGCGGTGAAGCCAACGTTAGAATCTGGGGTTTCGCTACTATACCAAAGCTCAACGTTAGAACTGGAGTCGTTATCTGTCAAAGCTTTGATGGCAGCTTTAGTACCACCTTGGGCATTCCCTTTGATGAAAGTACCATTTGAGCCACCAGTGTAAGTGTTAATTTCTCCATTATTATCAAAACTAAAAGATGTAGCGTGTGCTGGGGCAGTGGCAAGAGCGCTCACACCAATAGCCATTGAGGCACCAATTATAAGTGTCTGAAAAGTCGTTTTCATTGTTTTCAAGTCTCTGTCAGTTTGGAAGTTAAGTTTTAAACTACTGTCGTTTTTAGGCTTGGGCTTTCTTGACCACAGATTTTTTGGCTATACAGATGCTTACCTGCATTGTTAGCCGTCTTTGGTATCTGAGCGTACAAACCCAGTTTAAGAAACGAGGAGACCTGATTGGGTAAAGTTAACGCTGATTATCAATAAAAAGATGAAGAATGTTTTGATAGTTTTATACGTTTAATTACGTATTTTGTCTTAATATATGTAGTTGCTAAAAATACAGTGTAATCTTTTTCAGATCAGTACAATACGGTGATTATTAGGGATGTACAAATGTGCATTAGTGCCAACTAATGCTGAAATCTCCTGACTGTATGAGTTTTGCCCTCACCCCCAGATATTCTCCCCATTTGGAACGGGGGAGGAAATTCTCCAGATCACCTTCTCCCAAATTGGAAGAAAGGGTTAGGGGATGAGGGCAACTCTAAAACGTTTGCTAAACCTAACTTTTACCTGAAGTTGACACCAATGCACAAATGTGTGCCCTAGCGCGTGTTCCATTGATAGACTTTGCCGCCAAAAATCCTTGGCGTTCAGCTTGAGAAGAAATTTAATGAAGAAACTCAGCCATTCTTTCTACAGCAATTTCTAACAAAGGTGGCTCATGCACCAAGGCAAAACGGACATACCCTTCTCCAGATTTGCCAAAGCCAGCACCTGGAGAAACTGCTACACCAGTTTGTTTGACTAGCTGGGTACAAAATTCTACGGAGTTTTCACTCCAAGGTGAGGGCAATTTTGCCCAGATGTACATTGTGGCTTCGGGAGTAGGAACATTCCAGCCAATACGGTGTAAAGCATTGATGAAAGCATCACGCCGCCTCTGGAAGGCGATCGCAGCAGATTTTACGCCAGATTGAGGGCCAGTTAAGGCTGCGATCGCACCATTCAAAATTCCCCGATACTGGTTAAAATCAACGGCGGCTTTTACTTGGCGTAAGGCGTTAATTAACTGAGCATTACCGATGGCATAGCCAATGCGGAAGCCACCCATATTGTAGGACTTGGAAAGGGTGAAAAATTCAATCGAGACGCTTTTTTCTGGATCGGCTTGCAGAATTGAAGGGACTAGGGACTGGGTATTGGGTATTGGGTACTGGGGATTGGGTATCGGGGATTGGAAATTAATGATTCCCCTTGTGTCCTTGTCTCCTTGTCTCCCAGTCCCCAGTCCCCAGTCCCCACTCTCTCCAAATACCAAATCTACGTAGGGGAAATCGTGAACCAGCACGAGATTGTGTTGTTGGCAGAAGGCGACAGCTTCTTGGAAAAAAGATAAAGGTGCGATCGCAGCGGTAGGATTATGAGGATAACTTAATACCATCATCCGCGACTGCGCCAAAACTGGGACAGGAATATCAGCAAAAACTGGTAAAAAACCATTTTCTGCCAGTAGTGGCATCGGGTAGATTTGACCGCTGGCTAGGTAGACTCCCCCCGCATGGGATGGATAACCTGGATCGAGCAACAGGGCAAAATCTCCTGGATTAAGTATTGCTAGGGGTAAATGGGCTGTGCCTTCTTGAGAACCAATTAAAGGTAGTACCTCAGTTTGAGGATCGACTTCGATCCCAAATTTTTGTTCGTACCAGTTGGCTGCGGCTTCGCGGAATCCAAGGGTACCGTTAAATAATAGATAACCGTGGGTACTGCGATCGCCAAGAGATTGGGCGATCGCCTCAAGAACGTGGGCCTCGGCTGGTAAATCGGAAGACCCCAAGGATAAATCAATTACCTCTCGGCCAGCGGCCAAAGCGACAGCCTTGGCTCTGTCCATATCAGCAAATACATTAGATTTTAGGGGTTGTAAACGTTTTGCAAACTGTATGTTAGTCATTTGTCCTTTGTCATTTGTCCTTTGTCATTTGTCCTTTGTCCTTTGATCGAATGACCAATACTTCTCTACCAGAGGCTGCGCCAAGGGCAACGCTCAGTACAAGTGACCAATGACCAATGACTAATGACCAATGACTAATTACTATTTAAGTACGTATCTAAGAGTTCGAGTAATTTATCTTTGCCGATGACTCCCTCGGTGGATATCAAAACTTCCTGGCCTTGAAATAGTCTGAGAGCGGGTACGCCTTCCACTTGATACTGCTTAACAGTCAATGGGTTGGGGTCAATTTCCATTTTAACGACTTTGAGGCGATCGCTATATTTGGTAGCAGCTGAGTTAATCAGGGGCGACATCAATTGACAAGGCCCACACCAGGAAGCCCAAAAATAAACTAATACAGGCTGCTCGGCTTTTAACACTTCGGTTTCAAACTCAGCATCGGTTATGGTGATTACAGCCTTACTCATTGCAGTCTCCATCAGGTGGCGATCGAAGTTGGCACACACAATACTTTATCCCAAAGTCGTCAATAGTCCATAGTTAATAATTTATAGTGATTAGGATTGTTAACTATTGACTAATGACGTAAAATCCCACAGCCAACAGGCGTGGGACTAGCTTAAATAAGTTTTCTGTCAATTTTACAGTTGATCCAATTGCTTGCGTAAGGAATCTAACTCAGCATCAACCACCTCATTAGATTTAGGAGCAGTGGCTTCTTGTTGCGGTGGCAGTTGGGCTTGATTTTGTGGAGCGGCAGGTGGTAGCATCTGGGCTTTCAAGGCTGCCAATTCATCATCAACATCGCTACTACCTTCCAATCGAGCAAATTGGCTTTCTAAATCAGCACCCGCTAACTCTCCTTGTGCCTGGGCCCTGGCTTCTTGCATCAAGACCTTTTCTTCCATCCGCTCGAAGGCAGACATTGCACTGCTGGTATTCATCCCACGCACCATGCCTTGGAGTTGCTCTTGGGCTTTGGCAGTGGTGATTCTCGCTCTGAGCATTTCTTTCTTGGTCTTAGCCTCAGAAATTTTGCTTTCCAGTTGGATTAAATTGCGTTTGAGGGTATCAACTTGGGTGCTTTGGGTATCTAAACTAGCTTTGAGGGCTGTGCTGGTATCCGTATAAGTTTTTTTACGCTCTAAAGCTTGTCGTGCTAAGTTTTCATCACCTTTTTGTAGCGCTAGTTGAGCATTGCGTTGCCATTTATTGATTTCATTTTGGGCATCATTATACTGTTTTTCACTGCGTTTTTGGGCGGCGATCGCTTGGGCTACTCCCTGACGCAGCTGTACCAAGTCTTCCTGCATTTCCAGGATGGCTTGCTCTAGCATTTTTTCGGGGTCTTCGGCTTTGTTAACCAGGTCGTTGAGGTTAGAACTAACTACTCGCTTAATGCGATCGAATAATCCCATAACTTTGTTTTTCCTTGTGTGATTTACGCTTTTTCTTGGACAGTTAGCTTTTTTACTTTTTTATAGCTACCTATTTCAATGTAATCTTTCCAGTTTGAATCAGTACCTCCTAACAACTCTTAATTGTTAAGATATCGCCAAACTGGGGTAATTAGTAGAACTTCAAGAATCCTGAGTTTTGGGTAACTGCTGTTGGGGAGGCTGCTCTGTCTTTTGGCTCTCCTCAGTTAGGATTTTGTGCTGTGTGTTTTCTGACTGCTTGAAAACCTGTACCTTCATCGCCGCCAATTCGGTATCTACATCATTAGATTCCAAAGAAGTAAATTGTGTTTCCAAGTCGTCGCTACTAAGTTGAGCTATGGCTTCTGATTGAGCTTCTATCTGTGAAACTTTTTCTTCCATGCGCTCAAAGGCACTCAGACTGCTAGTAGCAGAAACTCCACCGAGCATTTCTTGGAGGCGATAAGACGCTTCAGCAGAACGGGCGCGGGCAATATACATATCTTTTTTAGTTTTCGCCTCGGAAATTTTTAACTCTAGCGATCGCATATCCTTTTTTAGCCTAGCAACTATCTCGTTTTGCTGCTCTATCTGCGAAAAGAGGGCTGTAGTGGTTTCTTTATAGGCTTGGCGCTTGGTCAAAGCTTCACGTGCTAGAGGTTCATTACCTTGTTGCAGGGCCAATTGGGCGCGGCGATACCATTCTTCTGTTTGAGATTGAGCGGCCGCTGCTTGTCGTTCGGTGCGTTTCTGGGTAGCGATCGCTTGTGCTACACCCTGCCGCAACTGCACCAGATTTTCCTGCATTTCCAGCACAGCTTGCTCCAAAATCTTTTCTGGATCTTCTGCACCACCGATCAAACTATTGAGATTAGCGCGAATCACCCGCAGGATACGCTTGATTAATTCCATATCGGCTCTCCAACGAAATCCAGTTCTGAGTGCTGTTAGCAGGGCGTTTAGCCCGTGCTGAGTAATGAATTTAGTTATAGAGTGCTGAGTGCCTAGTTAAAGTCCTGAGTATAGTAATATTTTTTGTCATAGGGTAGTTATGGAGTGCTGAGTGCCTAATAAAAGTTTTGAGTATAATATTTTTTGTTGTGGGGTCGCAAACAAACAATATTTTGTCTCTACCACTCAGCACGGGCTAAACCTTAGCTATCCGCTAACACAACTCAGCACTTATTGACTCAGGACTGTTATCTCATGGTATCGTAGATTTTTGCAATTCATAGTTACTGAACTCGTGCCTTGATTCCTTTCGCTTCTAACAGTTTCATCTGTTGTTTTACTTGCTCTTTAGTTTTAAAAGCACCCAGATAAATCAATTCTTTGTTAGGCGATAAATAAGCATCAGGAATTACCTGCCGTGCTGAGGCAAAAGCTGCGCCTTTATTATCTATCACTACATGATAAAACCCATCTGTTCCTAGTTTCATTTCTGCATCTGGCTTTGGTGAGGTTGCGATTGGCTTGGGTGAGGTTTTTGTCGGTGAAGTAGAAGGTAAAGAAAGAGGAGGCAAGGATTGTAGTCTCGGTACTGGTGCTAAGGCGATCGGGTTAGTCTGTTGGGCTGTATTGGGGTTAGACAATGCCCCTTGAGGATTTACGGGATTTTGGGGAACAACTGGATTGGGCACTACTGCGGGGGTTGGTTGGACTTTGGGTTTTAAGCCTACTACATCATTGGGATCTCTTACTTCAGGAAACTCTTCAGTAGCTAGATTGGGATATTTGGGTATAGATGTGCTTGGTGGCTGAATTTGAGGTTGGACATTACTCCCAACTTCCTCAGTATTTTCTGGTGTGGGAGAGGAGTTGCCGTTAAATAAGTTGCCTAAATTCCATTGTGGCAAGCTTTTGGGATTGAAGACTGCATAACCCAAGATCAGACTAGCCACCAATAGCAGCAACATGGAGCCAATACCCAAAGGTGATAGCAGACTGTCGCTAGAATTGCTTGGTTTCTTGGTTTCTGGTTGTTCTTCTGTCAGACTTCGCAGCAGTGCTTCACTAGATTCTAAATAGTCATCTGGGTGCTTGGGGCTATCATCTGTTTGCAAGTGATTTTCGCTTTTAGTATTTTTAACGATCGCTGGCACAATGCTGCTATTAAAGTTGGGTGGAGGTGGTGGAAGTTGAGTTTGTGTTTTAGCTGCATTGGCGGTGGAGGGCAGATTAAGATTATTCAGTTCCTCAGTTTTTGCCGTAGTTGGTGCTGGGTTCATCTCAGTATTCACAGCTACAGATGCGGGTGAGACATCAATTTTTGCCGTAGCTGGCGCTGGATTCATCTCAGGATTCACGGGTACAGATGCAGGCGATACGTTGGTTTTAATTTCCGTTGCTGATGACTGAGTTGCGCCCAATATTGTCGAAATGGTAGTTAAGGGTTGGGGTTGTTTGCTGATGTAACTTGCAACACGGGACTGCTTAGATGACACCAAACCAGTTCGCGTGCGTCGGTATCGAGCTAACTCTTGATCTAGCGGCACCTCTAAACTTGCTAGTGCTGCTGCTAGTACTGGTTTCAACCCAGGTGTTTTAGACGATTGATGAGTACTGGAGTCGTTCAGGGAGTTTTGAGTCATTGCCTTTTTGCCTCAAACGTAGATTACTGGAATCAACTTTTAGATAGATATATTTTGTGATAATAGTAGCGGAAATTATTTAAATAGATAGAGTGAGCATTGGGGAGGCAGTGCGGTCTTGGGGTCTCCCCAAGTGGAGCAACTGCCGTCATTGGATATGGGGCATTGGGCACAAGAGGCAGAGGGGCACAGGGGCAGAGGGGAAAGACTTACTGCAACTTCTCCTCGGTCACTGAGCGTAGCCGAAGTGCTGCTCCCCTGCTCCCTTGCTCCCCTGCTCCCTTGCTCCCCCACTTTCCAATCCCTACTCCCCACTTTGAATAATGTCGTTGAAATCAATTAATGATGTTTTAAGGATTCTGGAAAAGCAGTCGAAATGGCAGGAGCAACCATTTCAACGCCTGCTCAAGTGTTGGGCAGAAGTTGTTGGGCCAGTAGTTGCCGCAAATACTAGACCATTATCAATTCAGCGTGATGTTTTGTCGGTAGCAACTTCTAGTGCTGCTTGGGCGCAAAACCTGACTTTTGGTCGCACATCTCTACTTTTAAAGTTGAATAAAAAGCTGCCAACGCCTTTGGTTGATATTCGCTTCTCTACTGCTGGCTGGCAGAATCCGTTGGTGGAAAGAAAACAGCAACAAACGGTTTCGCCTCATGAGCATCCCAGTTACCTTGGTGATGAGATTAACCGCCCTGATGCTGCTATACCTACCAAGGATGTAAATGCGGCTTTTGGACATTGGACGAAGATTGTGCGATCGCGATCGCATGGCTTACCCCTTTGTCCCCAGTGTCAATCTCCCACCCCTCCCGGTGAACTCCAGCGCTGGGAAGTCTGTTCTGTCTGTGCTGCTAAACAGTTTTCAAAGCAAAATAGTTGAGCGATTATTTGTTGAGCAGAGTTTATCCTGAAATAACTTGCTGTCATTACATCAAATCTTTCTGATTCTTGAGAAAAAGTATAATTTGCCGCTAAAATATGCAAAATGTGGTATGTAAAGCAGACTATTTATGTGAAATTCTATGCCTTAAGGATGGCTTAAGGAGGAATTTAAAAGGTTGAATAAATCAAAAGCTTTACTTTTACTCTTGATCCCTAATAAGTTTTAGACGATACGTATATGTAACTGCTTTAGGAATTATTTAAATATATAACAAGATTATAAAAATATCCTGAAGTTTATTTTTTACTTGGGATCGCTGAAACCTATGGAAAATAATGACTTTTTGGCTTTTCTCTGTCTTTATATATAGAAGCAGAATATAAAGATGAAATTCAGCCAGAAACAACACTAAAGATGAATCCGAATGAAACCCATTAAAGTTTTAGCATCTGCCTGTAGATATTGTCGTCATTACCAGCCAGAAGGTCGCCGTGGTGGAACGTGCCAGCAGTTGGGCGCACCAGTTCAAGCGACTTGGAAGGCTTGCTCTTTGGCGCTTCCACCTTTTGCACCTTCTTGGGAAACCTTAGAAGATGCTTGGGGTTTACCAGATGCATCTCCAGTTTTAACATCTTGTCAATCTTTAGCTTCAGATTTCGATAATGCTGCTCTTGCCCCTCTAGAGGAAATAGCTGCCTCCATATCTGAACAGGTAAAAACTAAAGCAGTGGTTATTTAGTCATCCATTATTACTGGACTGAGTTTGTAGTCTGCTTAAAATAAGATTTGTTTTTAAGATTTTTAGTGCTGTAAAAGTTGATATCTACAAAAATCGCACCTCATTTAAGGGGAGCGATTTTTGCAATTCTAAGGTAGCCAAGGAAAAGAGCGAAAATCTGGTGGACGCTTTTCGAGAAAGGCTTGTTTGCCCTCAGTTCCTTCTTCTGTCATGTAATAAAGTAGGGTGGCATTGCCAGCGAGTTCTTGTAAACCAGCTTGTCCATCACAATCAGCGTTAAAAGCAGCTTTAAGACATCGAATTGCGATCGGACTTTTTTCTAAAATCTCTTGCGCCCATTGAATACCTTCGGCTTCTAGTTGTTCCACTGGAACGACGCAATTAATTAAACCCATTTCTAGAGCTTGTTGTGCATCATATTGGCGACAGAGAAACCAAATTTCTCTAGCTTTTTTTTGTCCCACGATGCGGGCAAGATAGCTGGCTCCAAAACCACCGTCAAAACTGCCGACTTTCGGGCCCGTCTGTCCGAAAATGGCATTATCGGCAGCGATGGTAAGGTCGCAAATTAAGTGTAGGACGTGTCCACCACCGATCGCATATCCAGCCACTAAAGCAATCACCACTTTCGGCATCGAACGAATCAGCCGTTGTAAGTCCAGCACATTCAAGCGAGGGATGCCAGTATCATCCACATAACCCGCATGTCCCCGCACGCTTTGATCGCCACCAGAACAGAAGGCATATTTACCATCAGTGTGGGGGCCATAACCAGTAAATAGAACAACACCAATAGTAGTATCTTCACGAGCATTACAGAAAGCGTCGTACAGTTCAAAGACTGTTTCAGGACGAAAGGCATTGCGTTTATGGGGACGGTTGATGGTGATTTTCGCAATGCCATCAGTTTTTTGATACAGAATATCTTCGTAGGTTTTGGCAGTTTGCCAGTTAATTTGCATTGGTATGGAGTGCGCTGTTGCTTCAAGAATTTTATCGCGGACGTAGGGACAAGCGATACCTGCGGTGGTCACTGAGCTAAGTCGAAGTGTGGGCTACGCCTACGCTAAAATTAGTGTCTCAAGCCTTTACAATCTGGTAATTGTCTGGGTGTTGAGGAATAAAAATGCGGCGCGACACCATTTTCTATAAATTATTTAAGCAATTTCCGGGTTTGCTGTTTGAATTAGTAGATGAACCACCTCCAGAAGCAGAAAGTTACCAGTTTGAATCAGTTGAAGTGAAAGAAACGGCGTTTCGGATTGATGGAGTATTTTTACCTCCGCCTGATGCAGTTTCCAAAACCGTATTTTTTGCAGAAGTGCAGTTTCAGAAGGACGAAGACTTATATCACCGCTTCTTCAGCGAATTGTTTTTGTTTCTCTACCGCAACTCTATTCGTTACGATGACTGGTTTGGTGTAATAATTTTTGCTTCTCGCAGCCTAGAACCTTCTAACTCAACAATTCACCGCGCTTTGTTGGAAAGTGGCCAAGTCAGGCGGGTTTATCTGGATGAGTTGGGGGATTTGCGAGAACAACCTTTGGGATTGGGTTTGATGTTGCTGACAAATGTTACTTCTGAAACCGAAGCAATGGAAGGGGCGCGGTTTTTGTTAGAGCAAGCACGGCAACAGTCGGAGCAAGCGATAATTGATTTAGTGACGACGATTATTGTCTACAAGTTTTCTAAGCTTAGTCGAGAGGAGATTGCAACGATGTTGGGACTGAATTTGGAAGAACCACGGGCGATTCGGGAAGCGAAGGAAGAAGGACGAGAGGAAGAAGCGCGATCGCTCATCTTAAGACTATTAAACCGACGGGTGGGTGAGTTTCCTGAGTCGCTTCAGCGCCAGATTCAAGGGTTATCGGTCGAACAGTTGGAAGCTTTAGGTGATGCTTTGTTGGATTTCTCTACTCTTGCTGATTTGGAAGGATGGTTACAAGGTGAAGTAAGCGGGTAAGTTTCACCCAGAGACGCAGAGGAGAAGAGCGATCGCACCCGTTAAAATTCTCAAAGTTACAAATCTGAGGATGGAAGACACGCGGGTATATCAGGAAGCGGTGGGAGAAAGAGTGCGATCGCTCGTTCTCTGACTGTTAAAACGACTATTTGGCGAAATTGCTGAGGAACAGTTGGAAGAGTTAGTTTTGGCGTTGTTGGAATTGAGATTGCGATCGTGGACTTGGAAGGGTGGTTACAAGGTCAACCAAGAGGGGAAATCTAACGTAGAAAAGGAGAGCGATCGCTCATTCTCCTTTGTTTTCAGTTCCTGAAGATGCAAGCAAATTTGTATATTTTGTTTGAAATATATGCTATTTTGGAATTTTTAAGAAATTAATAAACACACCTATTCCTACTCTTATATTAGAATAATCTTCTTGATTGCCAATATATTCCCGCAGTTGCGGAAAAGAATTCAATATATCTTCGATAGCTACATATAAATAAAATACTGTACAAAGTATTGTTTTGAGAATTTCTGCATAAAACTCATCTTTAAAATAGCTATAATTTGGTAGTTCAGAAATAGAGTAAGCGCTTATATGTACATAATTTGATAATAACTTATATAAATATTCATATCTATATTCTATAGTTGTCTGGGATTTTTGAAGTTCAGGTTCTTTTTCAATTAATCTCTTTAAAACGACTTCTTTATCTTTTATAAAACAGCCTTTAAAATTGATTAGTTCATTTTTGAATCCCTGAGAGAATAGAGCTTTATCCCGTAACAACTTATACTTTGTATTCTCCTGGGATATACTTTTGATTTGTTTATAAAAATTATTACTTTCAATCTGAAATTTTAATTTTTGTAATTCTTCTTCAAAAATTTTTGGTTTTTCATCTATTAACTCTTCTGCTTCCATAGATTTAAGCATTTTCTCTCGTTCAAAAATATTATATGCTTCAAATATGAGATATCTTAATTCAAATTCTGAATCATTAATATTTGCTTCAGAAGTCAAATAATAAAATACTCTATAAGCTTCAATTAAGCTTCTTGTTAAAATTGCAACAGATGGAAAATCAAAAGAAACGTTGGCATTAATACTTTGAGGCAAAATTTTAAATATTGTTTCACTTCTTAACTTCATTATATATAAAATACGAATTCTTAATTTATTTCTTGCATCTAATGTTTCTGAATCATATAAAGAATTAAAAATTTTATTAGTTATTATTAGAGTTGACTTGAAAATTTTCAAAAGCATTGGATAGTCTAATTTATACATAAATAATTTTAGTTTTTTAATAGTTTTATCTAACTATATCACTCCTAGATGAGTCGTGAAAAATATAGATAAGGAAACGAACCGCCAAAAACGCCAATGATGCAAAGAGAAGAAAGAAGAAAGAGATATGTAATTTTCACAAATGATTTAGGATTGCTATATCTTAGTTTAAATTATAATATCTGCGGCAAAGTTTTTTAAATTCTCTTGTCGCCACTTGGCATCAGCTTTGCGATTTGTCCATAACTCCAAAACCCGAATTCCTGTAGCTGGGAGCGGGTTTAATTTTTGTTGTAACTGCTGCCAAGAAGTAATGAATTCATGTTGCACATTATAAGTAGCGCACAACTGAGCAAAATCAATATCCTGGGGAGTGCCAAAAAACTCTTCAAATGGTGGCTCAAACTTGGCAATGGGTAACATTTCAAAAATTCCACCGCCATTGTTATTGATTAATACGATCGTGAGATGTCCGACAAACTTATTGCGGATTAAAAAACCATTGGTATCATGTAACAGAGCCAAATCTCCCGTTAACATCACACTACTTTGCTGGCGATGGGCAATTCCTAAAGCTGTGGATAATGTGCCATCAATACCATTTGCACCCCGGTTAAAGTACGATCGCACCCCCAAATTATTCGGTTTCCAGAAATATTCCACATCCCGCACAGGCATACTATTGGCAATAAACAAAGGCGTTTTTGGCGGTAAAATCTGAGAAATTAACCAAGCTGCTTTACTCTCAATGATTTCATCTATTTTCCCCATTGTCTGGTCAATCGCTAACCTAACCTTCGCTTCTGCATTACACCATTCCTGCACATAATCTGAGGATAAAGATAAATTTCTCTCCTCTACTTTTATTCCTTCTACAGATATTCGTAAATGCGTCGTTCTCCCGTGCAAAGGGTCGAGGTTTTGGTCGCTAGGGTCAACTACCCAGCGTCGCGGTTGAGTTGCATCTATCCAGTTACGTAGTTCTTTACTCGTAGGCATTTCACCTACCTGAATCACCATTTCCGGCGCTAGCTGCTTTGCTAGTTGCTGATTTCGCAAAATCAGGTCATAAGTGGAAATCAAATAAGGGTTGAGTTCGGCATAATTTCTGACTGGGGAGAGTCCCTCTGCTAGCACAGGCCATTTGAGAGTTTGGGAAAGGTGCGCGATCGCTCTACAATATTCCTCTGGTTGCTGTGGTTGAGCAACACCTGCGATAATAATGCCGCGATCGCATTCTTTCCATTCTTTGGGAATGGGGAATAGGGCATAGGGCATGGGGCATGGGTTTGCTATTCTTGCGAAAAAGTCTTCTGATTCTAACTGCGATCGCAAATAACTCAAGTCGGTTCCATCAGGAACAGGTGCTAAGGGATCGCGAAAGGGAATATTCAAATGTACTGGCCCCTTTGTAGGAGTTTGCGCTCTTTCCCAGCTATGAATTACTGTTTGTCGCAGGTAAGCTAGCATTCCCAGATCGGCACAGGGTAAGGCTAACTCCGTTTGCCAATTTGGGTAGTTTCCATATAATCTCAATTGATCTACAGTTTGCCCAGAGTGACAATCTCGCAATTCTGGGGGTCTATCGGTAGTTAATATCAACAATGGGACGCGACTATACGAGGCTTCAATGACTGCTGAATAAAAATTTGCTCCTGCTGTACCAGAAGTGCAAACTAGTACCACCGGGCGTCCGGTTGCTTTAGCTTGTCCCAAAGCAAAAAAGGCGGCGGAACGTTCATCAAGAATGGAAATCGCTTCAATCTCAGGTGCTTGTTGAGCAAAGGCGATCGCTAAGGGTGTAGAGCGCGATCCCGGACAAATGATGGCACAAGTCAATCCCAACCGCTTTAGCGTCTCTGTTAAAATATAAGCCCAAAGTTGATTAACATTCGTATAAGCGATCGGCATTAAATCAAACATAGCTATAAAACAATCTTAAATTTTAGATTTTGTCTAGGGAAATTCAATTTAAAATCCATCAATGCGGTGTTGGATTCCATCACCGCCACGCGAGTTTCTGGGAAAGAAAATCTCCAAGCAAACTTGCTGAACTTTCTACAAAATGCACAATTTGCTCTCAAACTTTTATGGACTGCATTCATTTAACGGGAATTCGCGGCTATGGCTACACTGGGTATCTACCAGAAGAACAGGTGCTAGGACAATGGTTTGAGGTGGATGTGAGGTTATGGTTGGATATCTCCACAGCGGCCAAGACTGACGCGATCGAAGACACTTTAGATTATCGCAGCGTCATTAGCTTGACACAACATCTGATCAAAACGTCTAAATTTGTTTTGGTGGAGAAATTGGTAACAACGATCGCAGATTCTATCCTCCAAGAGTGCGATCGTGTAACAAAAGTCCAAGTCACTCTCAGCAAACCTGCCGCACCTATTCCAGACTTTGGTGGCAGAATTAGCATTGAACTGACTAAAATCAAGTCCAACCTTTAATTCACAAAATGTGTTTTTTTGCAATATCTATCAGCCAGCAAAGAACAGGGGGTTTACGTGGAGCTTGGAAGTGTCTCACAATAAGAATCTTTCCTGCCATTGGCACCAGTACCTATTGATTAACAAAAAACTAAAAAATACCGCGAACGGCTGATGAACATTTAACTTACATATTTTTAGAGGAGAGGAATTGTGATTAAGTATTAACCAGAAGCTGTAGGGCTAGTATTTTATTTTTAAAATACGCTTAGTGGCGTGGCAAGGCTAAAATAGTGCATTAAAAATATCTCAGCTATTGATATGTCAGACACATAACTATTTTTATATTGCACATATTTAGGCTTACCATGCTATTACAATACAATAATACTGAGATTTTTTTAATTATGGTTGTTAGATGAATATTTCTAAGAAATACGAGTTTACTGTTCATTAAATATTTCAGATAGCTTAAACTCTAATCTAGAACTCCTCTGATATGATATAAAAGCTATTTGTAGGTAAAGCAGCATCAAACTTTTTAATCACAGATTAAGATTAATTATTAATAATTAAATTAATGTAGATTAATATATTACATCCAAGACACTCTAGATTTTTTTAATTATATTAAAGTAATATCCTGTGATTTTATGAAAAATTTTTCTTGATTAATTTGTATATAGATATTATACTTAGTATTTATACTTTCCCAATAGAATTATTGTATACATTTTAAAATCAGTTTTTGAGTGCTTGATAATTGCATTCTAATTTTGATTTGATGTTAGTAGCATCATATTAGCTACATAAATTAATCAAAATTAGCTTTGATAATCATATATAGCAATCCTAAATGAGATCCAAACAAATATGTTCCCTGTTAAGAGTTCCCTGTTTCCTGCCTCAAAGGGTAGTTTGTAAATCAAATAGGATTTCTATAAATTTCTGGAGATTAATAATATGATGCTATTTACTCATTAGTCAGTATTAATATCAAGTAAGAATACAGGATAGTTAGAGATTGTTTATGAGAAGATAAGCACTTTTGACTTGAGTTGACACTGACAACAAGAATCTGAACTTTAGCAAACAGGTTATCGTAACATGTTCGCCCGCAAAATCTTAATTGTTGAGGATGAAAAAAATCTAGCCTCAAATATTAGAAAAAGTTTACAAAAATTAGGTTATTTAGTATCAGAAATAACTGAATCTGGTGAGGAGGCAATAAAAAAGGTAGCAGAAAATCATCCACATTTAGTATTAATTGATATCTGTCTAGCTGGAGAAATAGACGGTTTCCACGTAGCTGATATTATTCAGAATCACTTTCATGTGCCTGTAGTATATCTAACGGAGTATTCGGAATATAAAAGATTACATAAAAATCAGCTAAGTGAGCCTTTTAGTTACATAGCCAAACCATTTATTGAAAGTGATTTACATTTTGTGATTGAAATGACACTGTACAAACATCAGAGCAAAAAAATATTATACGAAGAAAAACAGAGGTTGATGGCAATTATTAATAGTATGGGCTGTGCGGTGATTGTTACCTATGCAAATGGTTGTATTGAAATGATGAATCCCATAGCAGAACTAATCACTGGTTGGAAGCAAAGTGAAGCGTTGGGGAAAGATTTAATAGAAGTCGTTAACTTAGTTAATAAAGATGTAGGAGAAAAAATTGAAAATGTAGCTACTTATGTAATCGAAGCAGGTGAAATTTTCAATTTACCAGAAAACTGTACATTGATTACTAAAGATGGTAAAGAAATAGCGATTGGAGATAATGTTGCACCTATCCGCGATCGAGATGGCAATATTACTGGCGCGGTTTTAGTGTTTCAAGACATCACTAAACGTAAGCAGACAGAGGCACAACTGATCCGCAATGCATTTTATGATGGGCTAACAGAATTACCGAATCGTGTTTTATTTTTAGATCGGCTCAGACAAACTATTGAACGTAGCAAACGCAGAAGCGACTATTATTTTGCAGTTTTATTTTTAGATTTAGATGGCTTCAAAGAGATTAACGATCGCTTTGGGCATGGAATAGGGGATGATTTTTTAGTAGCGATCGCTAGACGTTTAGAGTCATGCTTACGTAGTGGCGACACTGTAGCACGATTTGGTGGTGATGAGTTTACTGTTCTTTTGGAGGATATCAAAGACATTACCGACGCTACCAATGTTGCCAAACGTATTCAAGACTCGTTAAGATTGCCAGTTAACCTGAATGGATATCAATTATCTGCTACGGCTAGCATTGGTATTACTTGGAATTTTAGTAATTATGAGGAGCCTGCAACTCTACTACGGGATGCTGATATTGCGATGTACCAAGCTAAACGGCAGGGAAAAGCTACTTATGCCATATTTAGTTAAGAATGGAATATGCTAATCTAGGCGCTACTAAGGTTATGGTATACAACCGAGAAGCCATATAATTCTGTCATGGAAAAAACCGAAAAACAGAAAATGCTTGCAGGCGAATTATATCTGGCCGAAGATCCAGAATTGGCTGCCGACATGAAGCGAGCCAGTCGTCTGTTGCGAAGATACAATTCTACAACCGAAGAACAGCAAGAGCAACGGCAGCAAATTTTGCAAGAATTATTTGGAAAAATCGGTCAAAAAGCAGCAATTGTGCCACCCTTTCACTGTGACTATGGCAGTAATATTTTTGCTGGCGACAAATTGTATATGAACTATGGCTGTGTAATTTTAGACTGTAATCCAGTTCACATTGGTGAAAATGTTTTATGCGCTCCTTATGTGCAAATTTATACCGCTTATCATCCTGTAGAGCCAGAAATTCGTCTTTCTGGTAGAGAATTAGCTGCCCCAATTAACATTGGTAATAATGTCTGGATTGGTGGCAATGCAATTATTTGTCCAGGTGTAACTATTGGTGATAACACAACAATTGGTGCTGGTAGTGTAGTTGTCAAAGATATACCTGAGAATGTTGTCGCTGCTGGCAATCCCTGCCGCGTTATTCGGTATTTATCCTAGAGTTTAAAATTTATAACCTCTAGCAATCCAATAGAGCCAGTCAGCGATCGCGTCTTGAGTTTCACTGTCAGCATCAATGGCTGCTATTTCAGATAATTTTGCAGAATATACATCATCATCCTTACCATTAATATAAGCCACTTCTACATACATATCTTTCAAGCACTCATCATCTGGGGCCATTCCCAGTACTTCCACTTGTTTCTCCTCGACAGCACCTGATTTGCGTCCCTTCTTAGTCCATGTAGCCATAAAGGGAAAATTCAGAGTCTCTTCAAGGTAGTAGTACCAACCCATAGCTCGGTCTTCTTTGTCTTCAGCATCTACAACAATCTCTGTTTTAATGCGATGCTCTCGGTTTTCGTCGGCTTCAACACTAGGCATAAGATAACACTTTGCGTATAATTCATTTTGATAATACTACCAAAATGTTTCTAAAATCATACTTAAATATATCTATGATGTCCGCTTAATTACTTATTAACCTCCCAAAACCCCACCCTTTAATCCCCTCTTTGCAAACTCTTAGGGGTGGGTGGGCTGAAATGGCTGTGGGAATCATAACTAATTATCTGTAAATGATATAAACTCTACAAAAAACCGCTTGTCATTGACAAGCGGTTTTCTAGTTATTGTTCTTAAGGGGAACTTATTCGTTGCACTAAGATAGATGCAAAATTTTTCAGAAATTAAACAAGTCTCAAATCTGGATAATTTGCTAACACATCATCAGATGTGAGGGTATCATTTTCAGCTTGAGGAGTCCAAAGAACTTCAATTGCTAGAAGCTTGTCGCTAGGGATACTACCAATTTGCCGTAAAGCTTGACGCAAATCATCAGCACTATTGATAGCTGTGGGGATGTCAAACTTACCTAGTGTCGCCGCCAGCAAGGTGACAACAATGTATTCGCCAGGGCCTTCGGTAAATAGACGCGTGGGGTTGTCGAGTTCGCCAGCCGGAGGTAAAGCATCTTTGGCAAGAGCTGCTCTTAGCTGGTTGTTGACATTAGAAAGAGTTTCTTCGCTAAACTTGCTGCGTTCTGCCAGTGACAGTCGATTAAACTGACTTTCAGCTGAATTTAAACTGGCTTGTTGAGTGCCACCACCTGCATATACAAAGTATTCCGGATGGCGAAGTAAAGCTAGACTGGCTTCTTGGAGAATTTCTGCTCTGCCTTCGGGAGTGTTAGTATCAGCAGTTTCAGCAATGTGGTTGAGTTCATTTTGCAATTCACGGGCTTGAGCTAACAAACCTACTTGCAAACGAGTTACAGAAACAGGAGAGTTACTGCTGTAATCTGCTTCTGGTGTTTCACCGCTAGAGACGCGGCGGAAAGTTTGCAATAAGAAATTAGCGATCGCAAAGAAAATTAAGATGCTAAACAGACCACCAAATCCTCCGCCAATACCCCAGAAGGGAAGTAGGAAGGGAAAGCCAAAGCCACCACCAAAGCCACCACCGTAACCACCCCCAGGATAGTATCCGCCTCCGCCAGGAGGTGCATAGGTGCGCGGTGTATAGGTGCGGCTAGAAGGCGCTCTAAAGGAGCCACCACCGATACGACCCCCACTGCGGGCTGCTAACGCGCCGTCAGCGTGACCAAGAGCCAAAGCTAACACCAAGCTTAGGGCTAAGAAGGTTTTTAACAGCGGTTTGATGGTTTGTTGTAGTTTTTTACGCATAAGACAATCGCTTGAAAAACGAAATTATTATTTATCATTTCTCCCGATGGTGGGAGCAGTCTTGCAGGATGTTGCTAACGCTAGCCCGTAACAAGCAAGTTTGTAGCATTCACGTAGTATTACCTTTTCGAGGCTACATATTCAATTTACCGCGTCTTATCTTGGGTAAGTAGCGATCGCAGGGGGGATTTCTCGACTGGGGAACCGTACCGGAAGACATGTTTATCCTCACAGAAATTGCGATGTCTATGATGCGCTACGTCTACGGGCAATGGTTTGCTATGCCTCGGACTAGTTTCAGACTACAGTTTTGAATTATACAGATGATTTTAATTTTTAGTGATTATTTTGACTAATTTTTTAATCCTTCACTGAATAAGTAGTACTACTTCTGAACTTATTACAGGATTTACGCAACTGGCATATCATCTTATTTTCAGTTCGTAGTGTTCGCGTAGCGTCTCGCAGAGAGGACTAAAGTCTTCAAAATAAGGGCTAGAGCCGCTTACTACAAACTACAAATCCGATTTTTTTGTGACTTGCGTAAGTCCTATTATTACTCAATATTTAGCACGGGCAAAACGCCTAGCTCCCACCAACAGCACTCATTAATACATTTAGAGGCTGATAATTTACGTGTACGTAGAAAGATAATAAGTGTCTGTAATCCTTATAAATAATTTTTCACAATAGACATAATGTTGCAACTAAGTAGCTATAAAAATTTTGGCATTTTGGCACATCTACTTTAAGTGTTTAGGATATTTTATTGAACGTAGCTAAATTTCGGAATTTTCACAGCAGATGTTTACTGAGCATTTTCGCTACAAGTGTTAGCTTTGATTTTTTGTTCATTATGCACAGAAACTCTCAAAGAATGAGAAATTTGCAACAAAAATAAAATCAACACAACAAAAAAACAATCTTTTTGGCTAATCTTCTAAAATAGGCTTCAAATTTGTCTACCAAATTCGTTTTAAAAGAAATAAAATAATAATGATGGCTTTGAAAGTAATTCTAATTGTAAATATTAAAAACTATTTGAAATATAGTCATCAATTTTATTATGGAACATATTTCTCAACTAACAGCCGAAATCAGAGATAAAGCTGCATACCCAGATATCCTAGTCATATCCCGGATCTTTCTGCCGAAAGAAGCTGTAATTGGGGAATATATCTACAATCGTTGTCTGCAAGATCCAGAACGAATAATTGTACTGGCAGCTAGTTGCTCGGGAGATCGAGTATTTGATAAGAGTCAACAGTTTCCTGTGTATCGCTGGTATTATCCTAAATATTGGCGTAGTGGCTATGTGGGAAATATCCTCAAACCTTTGGTCAATATCGTCTGCTCATTTGTCCTAGCAATTAAACTCTATTTTCGCTATCACTATCGTTATATAGAGTGGGGCCACGGCTATGATTTTCCTTCACTGTTGCTATTGAGCTATTTGTTACCTATTCGCTTTTTTATCTATCTGCACGGCAACGATCTTCTTTGCACTTTACACAATCCCGTGCTGCGATCGCTATTTAAATTAACACTTCATAGAGCCGAAGGCATTGTTTGTAACAGTTCTTATACAAGAGATTACCTCAGAACTGCTTTCCGATTAAATACTCCTACCCACGTCATTAACCCCGTAATCAGACCAGAAAAATTTGGTAATAATGTAGCCAGTCCCAGTAGCCTTGATGATTTACGGGTTCGCGTGCGTCAGGCATACAACATTCCTGATTCAGCAATAGTGATTCTCTCCATCGGCAGACTAGTAAAACATAAAGGTTTCGACCGAGTAATTGATAACATCCCAATATTGCTAACTTTTGGGGTTGATGTCCACTATATACTCTGCGGGCAAGGGCCAACTGAGTCAGAACTGAAATCTCTAGCGCATCGTTTGCGAGTAGATAAGCGCGTCCACTTTGCCGGATATGTGCCAGAGCGAGAATTAGCAGGTTATTATGCAGCTTGCGACATATTTGCCATGCTGACTTTATCAGATACTAAACCTAATAATATGGAAGGTTTTGGTATGGCTTATTTAGAAGCAAGTTACTTCGGTAAGCCGATAATTGCCCCTCGTTTAGGTGGTGTTCTAGATACAGTTCAGCATGAAGAAAATGGGATACTCGTTAATCCCAATTCTGGTTATGAAGTTTTTCAAGCTTTCAATCGGTTGTGCAAAGACCAACAACTACGCGAGCAACTCGGTCGTAAAGGTAAAGAATTAGCCAAGCGTAAAACTCTCCATCGCTCGCTTTATAAAGCAGGCGTTGCATAAATGCGGGATGAATCATGGAAACACGGGTATTTCTCTATACTTA
>NZ_JAVRCD010000030.1:0-93576 GCF_034530895.1 Nostoc sp. DedQUE08 | reverse complement strand
GTTGCCCTACGCAAAAATAGCTCGATGCCAGGAACCATAATTTAATAAAAACCCCCAAGCTCAGATCAGAGCTTGGGGGTTTTTATTTCTCATGAATTGCGCTACTAATGCCACACAACACTTTTAGAGGCGATTCGATTGGGTTAATTCGATTGGGTTAAAGGTTTATCGCCTGTCACCTATCCTCCTTTGCTTGTCGTGCAGACATGATTTGCTTTTGCTGTTCTTGTAGCCAGTTTTCAAAGAGTTCATTCAACAGGCGCATTTTCATAAATTCATCCAGTTGTGCTGGAATAAATTTTTCTAAACGCAAAATCACAAACCATTCAGCGATACGGGTAGGGGGCAATATCTGACCTGGTTGACTACTAGAGAGCATTTGCACCATTATCGGATGTAGTGCATTCAGTTCAATCGGGCCTACCAAGCCACCAGTTTGGGCTTCCGGACCGAGTGAGTATTCCCGCGCCAAATCAGCAAAAGAGTTTTCTTTTGCCTGAATCCTAAAGTAGAGTTCTTGGGCAATTCCCACATCCTGGGTTCGCAGTAGGGAATAAATTACTTTGTCCAGTTTTGCCTTGGACTGAAAAAAGTAAGATTCCAGTTTATTACCCCAAGTGGCTTGCTTGAATTTTTCAATTTTCAGCTTACGAGTGGTAATAACTTCTAGTTGATCGGGAGTCAGCCCTTGATGTGCCATCCAAGCCTGGATATCTTCTTCATTTTTAAACTGTTTTTCAGCGTAAAACTGTTGTTTAGCTTGGGCTACTTCCTCAGGAGTACACTCTATAACTACCTTGGCGGAGCGTGAGTTTTGCTCTATCGCCTCATCAATGATTAATTCTCGCTGCAACTGTGGCAGCATTTGGTAACTTGCCAGTAAAGAAATCAATTCACTAGCTGTAATTGTACGATTACCGATTTGGATCGCTTCAGTCATTAGCTTTCGGTCATCTCAAGAATATTTAGTCTGTTAAAGAAGCTATACCTTAGCCCATTGTCTAGGAACTTTTACCTTAATTCTACAGGGTTAGGTATATTAACCTCACTTTCGCAATAATTAAATAGTTACTTGCTAACATACTTAAAAATATACAGTTTGTATGAGTTTTTATCAAAGATTATACGCAAATGCTAGCAGATATGAAGATAAAGATAAAAGACAGTTCTTGCTAGTACGACTTTAGAAGACAAAGTTTATAGACTGAGTTAGGGTGTTTTGAGGTTTCTATTATTTATTATACGTAGAGCCACAGTGGTATTAGTGTCGCGATTCTTCTCCCAACCTCGAAAGAGGGTTTAGTACATAAGGGTAGACGCCAAGTATTTTCATGAGTCCGCGTACCCCTACGCGAAAGCGTTCGCGCACCGTTTTGCATCTAAGCGTTTAGAATTTTCTCAAGTAGAGCAGGCATAATGTACTGAGGGCGACGCTCCTATGTTACTAAAGCTTCTTTACAAGACGCTGCGCGAACGCTATCAAGCATCTAGGGGGCCTGTTTACAAGTGTTTCGGGTATAAAGGGGGACGCCTTATATGCTGCCTTTTCAAATAAGGGTATTATGTATTTTATATTACATGAATTACGCAACTGGCACAGTACGATCGCTAGCCAGTAGTACAGAAGTATTTAATTACCCAGAATGTAGCTTGATTGGCTTTACTCGAATTAGTAATAATAATCAATGATGTATCTTGAAATAAATCATATTGCTTGCACTATATTAGTTTAGCTAAAACTGAAAAGTTTAGCTTATCAAACAGGTAAAACTATTTACAAGCTTAAGCACAATTTGCTTTTTAATTATTTAGTTGAGCAACAAAAACGTCCAGAAATTGCTATGTCTTCTGTGTAGTTTTTCGGTGCTCGGTGCGCTTCGCACACCATTGCTTGTGCCAGTTGCGTAAATCCTGAATAAATTCAAATTAAATCTTGTATCTGTGCCTAATTTGGAAGAATTAATCTTGCTGTAAAATACAGCATTAATATAGATAATTTTGTCTGGCAAGTGGGAATTATAGGTTAAAATTAAATATTACCACTTTACCTGATGATCAATTAGAAGTGCGATCGCCTGGTGTTGTGACTCGCATCGATCCAACAAAACTTCGCACCGATCCAGAATTAGGATTAGTCTTTACAATTCAAGATTTACAAACTCTCTTTGGCGTAACGGCAAAATTTGATATCAATGAATACGCCATAGTTTTAGATGTTCCAGGACTAGATCGATTTAGTGGCAAATTGGCAGAAACGGAAACTCCAATTCAACTAGAAGGATTACCACAGGTTGCACCTCAAAAATTTAGTATCGCTGCAATTGAACAGAAGGTAAATGCTAGCGGTAGTGCTAGCAGATCGACAAACTATAGAGGTGATTTTCTTGCTGTTGGTAGTGCTTTTGGTGGTTCGTGGTTCATCCGCACCGATCAACCAAATTTAGAAAATCCGCAAACTTGGAATATTGCCGAAGCGCAGTTTCTTCGACAAACTAATTCAACTGATTATTTTGTAGTTTCCCAGCCAACGTTTTGGCAGACTCAAGGAACAGGAGACTATTGGGGTTTTACATCCATTCAACGACAGGGGTTTGTACCACCTCAACCCTTCGGTGGTGGTTCTTCCGATCCTCGCCAACGGTTACAAGCAGATTCTATTGAACGGACAATTTCTGGTAAGGCTGAACCAGGTACATTAGCGCGATTGGTGCAAGGTTTTGGCGATCGCGTGATTGCCGAAATTTTAGTTGGTTCTTCTGGCATTTACCGTTTTGAAAATATTAAAAGCCAAAATCAATTTTTGGGCAACAATTATCGCATCTTGCTGTATCCCCAAGGACGACTCACCGCCCAACCAGAAATTCAAGAGGCTAGTTTTTCGACAGTACTAGGACAATTACCAGCAGGTGCTTCAGGATTAATCGTTTCTGGTGGCTGACGACGGGATTTTGTGGGAAATCAAAGTTTCTTGGGCAACTTTTCTGACTTTCAAGGCGGAATTGCTGGGCGTTGGGGTTTATCGGAAAATCTGACAGTAGGTTTAGGTGGAGTGTATGACGAATCGGCTAGAGCCTTAGCAGAATTATTTTGGCGTCCGGGAAAGTTACCTTTGCAGGTAGCAGTTTCAGCATTGACGGGTAATAGAATGTGAATACAGATATTCGCTATAATCCATCTTTCAGCTTGAGTACTGCATTTATTAGCGATCGCTTGTCTAGCCGTTTTAATCTAGATTGGCGAGTTTTGCCTCAATTTATTTTATTCACTAGTACTGACACACAAGCGATCGCAGGCGCACGGGTAGAAGCTATACAACCAGATCGGGGGACTCGGCGTTTTTCTGCCACCAACGGTGCTGGAGTCTATTATTTAGAAGGCTTACCACAGGGTAAATACACTCTACAAATCAACGGTAAATCTTTTGGTAGCTTGACATTGGAAGAGTCTTCTGAGGCATTTCAAGAGCTTAATTTACAACAGTCGGCAATCCCCTAAGAGACTTCCAAAAAATAAATTATCCCAAATTATATTTATATTATGGGCACACAGTTAGCTGTGCGACCCAAGCGAGAAGTATTAATACACGATGCATTTCTGGAAAAGACATTGTGGCATGTGTAGTAAGAAAGCAAATATCACTTGATGCTCAAGTTAGCTCAAGGGGGTCTAATGATTGATCGCTTTTTGAATCTAATTTTTATCGATTCCTTCGCTGTAGTAATTAACCTGACATTTGGTACATTACTTCGCACTAAAATCTGCAATTATTCATGGGATGGAGTTGTAAATGATGAACCTTCAACACCAGAAAGTAGCGCTAGTTCTTCTAAATCTCTACCATCCTTAGAAGAGGTACAAACTACTCCTCTTCGATGAAATCTGCCTGCTGTAGCGATTCTCATTTGAATAAAATATAGGCTTGCTTAGGGGCGTACATCTGTGCGCCTCTATGAAAATCTATATCGATCTGTGGTTAATTATATTGATTGTCACAAGCAATAAGGGACTTCCAAGTAAAAAAATATTCCATAGCAGAGGGACAAAGAAGAAAGAAGTCTAGTTGAGTAGACAAATTGGATAATTTATTTTTTGGAGTTCCCTAACTAAAATTTTAACGGGAATACGGTAAAATCCAGAGGTACTTTTATTGTTACCAAAGCGGGTTAAGAATGGAAGTAATATGATTAAGTTTTTGGCTGGGGGTGATGTTGCTCTTTCTGTGACGCTATTGTTTGTGATGTCATAGATGTGGGCTAGGCAACTCTAGTTTTGAATATAGTTGCAATAACTTTAGGTTTTGCGATCGCTACTTTAACCGGATTAGGAGAAAAACATGTTACAGCAATTACAGTAGAAATAGGAATTCAAAATCGGACATTAGCGATCGCGATCGCTTCTACACCTACGCTGCTGAATAGTCCTACAATGGCCATTCCTGGGGCAATTTATGGTCTGCTAATGTTTGTGACTGGTGCTGGATTTGCTTGGTGCGCTAGTCGTCGCCAAGACTTGTTGAAAGCATAAAAGTAGTTTGCCTCATGCTTTACAAGTATTTGTAGAAATTGAATTATCCAATCTTGTTACGTTGATGTTTCTAGCCTCTTCTGCTAAACCGATTGATGACAATCTCAAAAATTTTGTAGACGAAATTGAGGCGATATACTGGGCAAACTAGCCATCACCAAAGCTGGCATTTTTCATAGTAAAATTTTGGTTTTGAGTAATTGTGTAGGATTGAGAATACAGAATAGATAGCAATTCTATTTGATTTTTTAAAATTGAAAGTCTTAGATTATCGACCTCTCTAAGAGGGCGGTAATTTTATTGTTTGTGGGTAATACTACCCAACATAAGCAAAGCCGCAGAAGTTGATGATGATGTTCCTTCTCAGCATTTGGGAATACTAGACTTGGAAAACTTTGTTGGCAAAGGCAAGCAGTGGATGAACAACGCGCAAGTCAGAATCTATGAGCTATCAAAAGAATTGAATTTGGAGAACAAAGAGTTACTAGCAATTTGCGACCAACTCAACATCGTGGTCAAAAGCTATAGTAGCAAAATTTCAGAATTTGATGCAGGACGAATCCGTTTGGCTGCTAAAAAATATGCATCTACAAATGGGATACAACAGGAATTAGCTATAGCAAGTCATCAACCAACTTCACCAAAGACTATATCTCCAAATCGGCTTGCTCCCATTCACAAACAACAAACCTTGGAAATAAATCAACCCAAAATATTAACAAATCGTCCTTCTAAAACGCCAGAACTATCCGTTACTACATCTTTCCAAGCAAGTTGCTTAAATATTAAAACAGATTCGGAAAAATGGGGCTATGTCTTCTTAGGTTCTTCGGCAATTAATAGTTTAATCAGCAATTTTGAAAGTCAAGTAGTCCTTGAATCATATCGTGAACCTTGGCAGCGACAAGAGCGTGCTAACGAGTTAATATTTGATTTACTAGGTCAAGAGCCTCGCTTAGTATATGTACGCCGCAAGGGTGCGGGGCAAAATCCTGAAGAAGAAATTTGGGATTTAACCATAGCAACAGATCATGATGATTTTCAATTACCTGCAAGACTTGACAAGCTGGGAAAAACACTAGGATTCATAGTAGTTGTACAACAAAATGGAAGGGGCGGTTTAAAGGTACTATCTGCTAAGTTGCTAGAACTTTCACAGGGAAATGCTGATGGCTATACTGTACCTTATTATTTACGGTTGCTGCCTAATCATCAGTATCGTATTGATATTCCGTCAACGGCATTGGCACGGATGGCAGCTATGCCTATATGCGGCGACCATCTGCCTACAGAAGATCATCTGCGAATTTGGGAAGTATTTTTACAGATTGAGGAAAAAATCGCTAAAACACGCCAATTTTGTGTGCCTTTTTTCAGCCACAATGGCTTCGGAAAACGGATCACTTTTGAGATTGACGTAATCTCAGCTACTCTTGACGGTTCTGATGAAAATTCCTTGGCTGTGGAAAACTTCTGGGAACGGGTAAAACGAGCAAAAAATGAAGAGGTTAAGCTATTCGAGACTACTCCCAAAGGACAAAACTGGCGCAACAGCCGCCAATTAGGAATTATTGAAGAAGTTATTCCAAACAGTTGCATTATCCGCGTAAGGCTAGAACGCGATTTAGCAGACTACATGGCAGCAGGACGTTATCAGCTACCAGCTACCGGATTTTTGTTTTTTGAGGCAGTTGGTGACATCCAACAGATTAAACGCAAAAAAGAAGCCTTGGCACAATTAAGACAAGGACGCACCCAAAATCCCTATTTGGGAAACTTTTTATTCGACGCTTCCCAAGCAAGACCTATTGAAAAAACTGTCGAATTGCAACCAAAGGATTTGTTGTTATCCTCAGCTAATCATAGCCAGAAAGCAGCAGTAGAAACAGTGCTTGCAGCTGAAGATTTAGTTTTAATTCAAGGGCCACCAGGTACTGGGAAAACTACCGTAATTGCCGAGATTTGCTATCAAGTTGCTCTACGGGGTGGACGCACTCTAATTACTTCTCAAGCCAATTTAGCAGTAGATAACGCCCTGAGTCGATTAGTTCATAACCCACTAATTCGGGCTGTGCGAAAGGGAAACGCCGAAAGAGTTGGAGAACAAGGACAGCCGTTTTTAGAAAATCGAGTGATTGGCACATGGTTAGAAAATACTGCTACAGACTGCGAAAAAAATCTTGCTAAACACCTCGATAATGTAAGAGTTTTACGTGAATTGCTTGCAGCATCACAACGATTCACAGCATACCTGAAAGTAGAAGAGGTATTTAATAAAGAGCAGGATTTATTACAGACGCGTAAAGCAAATTTAGAGTCAACTTGTACGACCCAAAAAAATGAATATAATCAAGCCGCATCTCAACTGGCTGAGGTCGAATCTCTGAAAACTGCTTTAGAGGAGTTGCTGAATCAAGCACCTTCAGTAGACTGGCAAGATCCAGCACTTCTTAATTTGTGGGCTGGTCTGAATAAATACACATCTACAGACGCTTCCTTGCGAAACTTTGCTGCAAATCTTCGGTTAGCAATTAATTTGGCTTCTGAACTTGGTATAGTTCGTCCAAATCATAGCTTATTTGGTTTAGCTGGTTGGTTGCAGAAGACTGTAGTTTCTCGGATTACTGAAGTTGGCACAGCATTAGCCTACGCCAGTGATATAGCTATGGCAATGACCGAAGCGGAGTTAGCTGCACAAACTTACACACAAAATTCAGAATATCTTGCTCGCCTAAAGTCAAATCACCAACAATTGCTTGCTAACCAGCAAAGTTTGCACCAAAGAATTAGGAATCTACATAACCGTGAATCTGAGGTCAGTTTAGCAATAAATGACCTTGATATATGGCTGTCTACAGCTAATTTAAATATTGCCAATGTATTGACACAGTGCTTACAAAATCGTCAAGGGTTTACAGTTGACTTAATCTTATTACCTTCGGTATTACGAAGCATGACGATCGCAGATCAATATCTACCTTGGCAACAAAGTATTGATCGGTGTCAGTTGAAAGTCAATGAATTAATTCCAAATTATCGCCAATGGGATAGGGTACGCAGTCGGGTTACTGAAATCAGAAATTTACTTGTGCAGGGACGAAATATACTAGGTAATCGCTCAATCGATGAAGCTGCCATTTGCCAGGTGAGCGTTATTAACACGCTAGACCCTGTGGAATCTCTCATAAAGCTGAAGCAACTAGCACAAAATAGCATCGATGAGATTGAGAAACCACTAGGGGTCTGGGGTCGGATTATCGAATGGATACTTGCGTTTGCTGTCAACCAGCCAAGTTTGGATTCCATAGCTCAAAAATTACGTCCATATAGCCGCCGTTATGGTGCGGCGGTAACTCTTGAGGCTATTAGGAGACAAGCCCAGATTATACGTCAAACAGTTCAGCCTGTTGAAAGTGAATCCGCTATCTCCCAAATTACAGAGGAAGTGGTTAATGGTATAGTTACGAGTGCGCGTACATGGCTGAAGCAACTACAAACTGAAACAGAAATAAAGCAAAACCAGCTTGAGGTTCAATTAAATGAACAGATGAGGTTGGTGGCTAATGAGCAGCAAAAAATATCTGCTAATCAAGAGCAGCTAGAAAATTATCGCAGTGAAGCTGACTTCAAATTTCAAAGAGCGATCGCACTCTTACAAGAACTTTTCCCCTTCCCATACTTACCCAAAGAATTAAAACTTTTAGTGCAAGAATACCTCAATAATCCTTCAAATATTCTGACTAAAATACCACAATTTAGAGCAAAAATACGGGACTGGGAAAATCGTACCAAGCAACTTGATACTTTAATTTCCTTGATCGATCCTTTTGCTACACTTTCCACTAGCAAAGACCTGCTCATAGTTCGTATTACTAGCTTGCAGGAAATAACGGAAACCTACAAAAGCCAATTTATAGAAACTCAAAGTCAAATACAGACAATTGTTGAGCATTTACGGCAGCAATTAGAATACATATCAACTGAACGAATCTGGTGGCAGTCAATTTGGGAAACAATTCCTGGTAAATTCAAGCTTGAAGTTGATTCGACAGACTTGTTTAATTTGGACTTTTTACGCAGTATCAAGGTAAAGTTTGAATATTGGCAGCAGCAACTTCAAAATGAAGAATTTTATCTTAATCGATATCAGCACTTTGTTCAAGATTGGATAGGAAAATTAAGACAGCCAACGGAAAGCGGTCGCAACGATTTAAGGCGGATTTATCTAGATAATGCCAATGTCGTTGGTATCACTTGCGTTCAAGCTGCAAATTACAATTTTTCACAAGAATTCAAATACTTTGATGTCGTCATTATTGATGAAGTTAGTAAATGTACTCCTCCAGAGTTATTAATCCCCGCTTTGAAAGCCAAAAAGTTAGTCATGGTAGGCGACCATCGGCAATTACCACCCATGCTTGACACGAAGACTTTAGAGGAACTTTTTCAAGAGATTGGTAGCACAAATACAGAACTACAATTATTGCAAGAATCACTCTTTAAAATTCATTTTGAAAGTGCTAATAATAGCATCAAAGAAATGTTAAATATTCAATATCGAATGCACCCCATAATTATGGGAGCAATCAATCAGTTTTATGATGGTAAACTAGAATGTGGTATTTTAGAGCCGGATACAAAACGCGCACATAATTTAGCAGGCGAAATCATCAAAGAATCTCACCATCTTATTTGGATAAAAACGCCTGGAAGTAATAAGTTTCAAGAAGAAACGATAGGAACTTCATTTTTTAATATTCCAGAAATTAATGCAATTGAATATCTATGTAAGCAATTTGAGAGTACTTGGGCTTTTAGAGTTGCTAATGGTGAACCAAAAAAAGAAATCGCCGTGATTACTTTTTATGGCGCTCAACTCAGAAAAATTGATGAACGCCTGCAATCTAAAGATTTCCCATCGTTGCAAATCACCACTGGTACAGTAGACCGATTTCAAGGTATGGAACGACCTATTGTAATTGTGAGTATGGTTCGCAATAATAGTAGAGGAGATGTGGGATTTGCTAAGAAACCAGAACGAGTTAATGTTGCATTTTCCCGCGCTCAAGAACTATTAGTCATTGTGGGTTGTCATTCGCTATTTACTCAGCAGCGTGGACAAGTCGGAGGTATGTACTCCAATGTTTCAAATATCGTGCGTCTACATGGAGGTTTCATTGATGTTTCTCGCCTCTTCTGCTAAACCTATTGATGAAACTCTCAAAAAATTGGTAGACGAAATAGAAGCGCAAAGTCCTAGTTTATCAGTTTTAGCAGCGCGTCAATTCCGTTATAGTTTACGTCAAACTCCGGTAGAAGTAAATATCAAGGAACCCCGCCAGTTTAACGTACTTGAAGAATTTATTATCCGCGCCGCTATTGAATTTCAACCTCCGCCAACAGAGGATGAATTAGCATCTGTACTTGGGCTTGATTCTGTTTTTATTAAAACTACTACTACAACTCTTCGTTCCTTACAAACTCTATCACCTACATCGCCACTAACAGTTACTGCTGAAGGTCACTCATTTTATGAAAAAGGGTCTGTACCACAGCCACCATATCCTATACAAATTTATGCTATTACAGACCCTTTAAGCAATAAGATAACCTTTCAATCTGAATCCTTAAATGAGACAACGATAACTTTACCTGACTTGGCAGACTTTATCACTATTGATCATACAATTGCTGATATTGCTTCCTTCCCCCTTGAGGAAATCCAAAAAAGTGTTCAAGCTTCAGGTTTAGCACTTCATGTACCAGAAGAGGGAAAAATAGTAACTTCCTATAGGGTACTAGCTTCGACTCAAAAATTTTGGAGAAAGATATCGCTTTTCGTTATCTTTGATGCTCTTGAAGATAAATTGAACATTCAAATAAGAAATGGAAAGCAAATTTTAGAGTCAGCATCAAATTGCTTAGAACTACTACATACTGAAGGTAAAATATCTTTGCAAGCATTATGTAAATTGTCAACCGAAACCATCAATTTTGAACGTCAAGCCATTCTCAAGCAGAAAAATACTGAAATAGAAGCTCGGCTTGAAAATATTCGCAAAAAGGCGCTAGAAGCTGCCACAAAAACTACTAGTGATGGAGATAACTATAAAGCGTTAGGTGAAGCCGTGCAGTTACGCGATGGACAAATTAGCTTGGTTTTTTCAGAAGTTTTAAATTCGGCTAAAAGTCAGATTCTAATCTATTCTCCTTGGGTAAATCAGGCAGTTGTCAATGAAAAATTTCTAATCTTGTTACAGAAATTAGCTAATCGCGGAGTTCGGATTTTAATTGGACATGGAATTGCGCGGCGACAAGAAGATGAAGATAAACCAATTCCACCAGAAGTAGAGAAAAAACTTCGAGCAATCAAAACACCTGATGGTTTACCATCTGTACAAGTTTTTTGGTTAGGAGATTCCCATGTTAAAGAAGTAATAGTTGATAAAGAAATTCATCTTTGCGGATCTCATAACTGGTTATCCTATCGCGGCGATTACTTACCACGAGGTGAGTCAGTTTATAAAGTTACAATTCCACATCAAGTTCAGGAAGCTTATGAATTTCTCGCTAATCGCTTCCAAAATCACGCTCAACAATTATGGCAAAATGCTCTCGAAAACCGTGATTCTCAACTGGCTGTAGAGTCTTTATGTATGTGGGGTGCGCTAGGTATGGAAGATATTGCACTCAAAGAGATACAGAAAAACAATTGGCTTGAACTTCTGCCTGTATGGTTGAATGTAGCAATACAGGGATTAAAATCAAAAAACTTATCAGGTGATTCAGCAAGTTTTAAAACTGCACTTTCGTTGCTGAGTCAAGTTTCTATCGAAGAGGCTTTTATTGATTTATTGCAACAGGAATGGCGTAAAGTTATCGGCGCGATCGCAATTAACAATCCCGAAACTGCTTTAAATTTACTTAGTGATGAAGTATGGGCGCAGTTTATACGTCTCAAGATTGTTCAAGAGAGTGATTCACCCAATGATTTTATTTTGTAGCATTATGTAACCTACACTAGAAGATTTTTCCTACTCCAATAGTAATAATTTCTCAAAGACAATCCAGAAATATGCCGTCTGAAATATACCGTCTTGATTTCGCGGGGATTGTCAATTAAATGATTCTTAACCTTTGATTGACTTAAAGATAGATCCAGAGATTCGTCTTGTTCGATACAATTTATAGGTAGAGAGAGCCGAGGAGAACAAGGTGGTCTTATTAAAAGGCTTTGAGATTGAGATGTACACGGGCACGCCTCAAGGTGAAATCGTCGGTCTCTCCGACAAAATTGTTGCGGCTTTGGATGGATTTATGCGCGAACCAGATAGCCGCAACGTCGAGTACATAACTCAACCATCCCATAATTACGAAAATTTATTGTGTGCCTTGCTGCGTCCCCGGCGGGAGTTGCGAAACTACCTCAATCGTTTGGGCGATTACACCTTAATACCAGGGAGTACTTTGTCTTTGGGTGGGGGCGATCGCTTTCTCCGTTCCGATCCAGCAAACCCCTATCATGATTACATTGAGAACACCTACGGCACGAAAGTAGTCACCGCTAGCGTACACATCAATGTCGGCATCAGCGACCCAGAAGTATTGATGCGGGCGTGTCGGGTAATCCGTATGGAAGCGCCCTTATTTCTCGCCCTCAGCGCCTCATCTCCGTTCTTGGATGGCAAAGCTACTGGCTATCACTCCACCCGTTGGGGCGTTTTCCCACAAACGCCCAGCCATGTGCCCTTATTTGCCAGCCACGCCGATCATATCCAGTGGGTGGAAGATCAACTCGTTGCCGGAACCATGCAAAATGTAAGGCATTTGTGGGCATCGGTGCGACCAAATGGCGATCGCCGTCCTTATGACTTGAATCGCCTAGAACTGCGAATTTGCGATTTAGTCACAGATCCCATTGCCTTATTGGCTATTACTGCCTTATTAGAAGCGCGTTTGTTGCAAATAATCGAAAACCCCAGCATCGATCCGTTAACCCAAAGCACTTTCTCTGCTGAAGAACTCGTCACCCTGACTGCTGACAACGAAGCTGCTGCTGCTGCTGGTAGTCTTGATGCTCAGTTGAGGCATTGGCAAGATGGCAGAAGTATTGTAGCCAGAGATTGGATTGCCGAAATTTACCAAGATGTTTGGGCGATCGCCAAGCAACAAGGTTTTAGCTGTTTCCTTTCGCCTTTGCACAAAATCCTCCGCGAAGGCAATGAAGCTCAACAGTGGTTGCAATTACACGCAGTCGGTTTTGACAGCCAACGCGTCATCACTCAGGCTATTATTGCCACCCAAGAGCGCGAAATCGAACTCGAAGACAAATTATGTTCGTCTCTGCTGGGTTAACTCAAAAGACATTGGGGATTGAGCATTGAGAAAACACTTTGTTTTATCCCCTTATCTCTCCACTTTCGTCTTCATACAAATGGTAGATTTTTTTGCAGGCACTACCAGCCCTAAAAAATACAAGTACTTACTTTGTCTACACAACACTTAATATTTCCCGATTGTAGCCAAATATCCTCTCAGGCATTGATCTGGGATAGTTTGTACTTCCTTTTAAAAATCTAATCGATAGAGGATGCTTGATTATTATTAACAAAACCTATGAATAGCCTCTACCTTTTGGTAGATTTAACATTGACCATAATTTTTTTATACAATACTTAAATTATACGGATAATGCCTCAGGTAGTTTTAGTGAACCCGCAGATACCTCCTAATACAGGTAATATTGCCCGTACTTGTGCAGCTACAGGTACAGAGTTGCATTTGGTGGGGCCTTTGGGGTTTGAAATTAGCGATCGCTACCTCAAAAGAGCCGGCTTAGATTACTGGCCTTATGTCAAACTACACTATCACGAATCACTAGAAGCCTTTAAAACCGTACATCAGAGGCGTGGCGGCAGATGGTTGGGTTATACGGTTAATGGAAATTGTAATTATGTAAGCTTTCAGTTTCAACCTGATGATTGGCTACTGTTTGGTAGTGAAACCACAGGCTTACCACCAGCAATTCTGTCAGATTGCGATGCTACCGTCTATATTCCCATGAGCCAACCAGGGGTTCGCAGCTTGAACCTGTCAGTGAGTGTAGCAATAGGCTTATTTGAAACCCGTCGTCAGTTAGGCTATTTAGAATAGTTGTTTACATGACTGCTTATAAGTGTATTTACTTATAAGCTTTCCAGAAACCTATTAGACGATTTATTTGTGACTGCAAAAATTTTCTTGATGACAGCAAGAATATGTAAAACAAGATACCAAAAATTGGGTTTATTCGCGAAATGTAGTGGAAGATACTTACAAGTATAGTAAGGTTATTATAAGAAATTTGTATATGAAACTTGGGATATTGCCGAATTTGAATGATAGATTTTGATGAATTTAAAACATCCTAAACTAGGAACGAAATTGCTAAAATCCAGTCATGTATTACATTTGAGCTATTTTTGCTCGATCGAGGACAGAAATCAGCCCAAAAGTAGCCGATAGTTAATACGGTTGTTTTTTAGGGAATAATCAACGTAAAGTCTCGTGTTGATGAAGACGGATGGGGTAGAAATATCTTGAAGATATCTACAGCAGGGGGCATAACTTTTCCAGAAGTCGCCGCAATTTAATTTTCAGCAGCGACTTGGACTTGGCAAATAATTTGTCCAGTCCCCGCGATTGACGCAAGACAAGCGCGGATAATGGTAAAGAGTAAAATCGTCCTAAGTGGTGTTAGGAGTGGTTCGGACAAGTAAACACAGCAAAATTTAAGTTTTGCAAACAGATGTGAACTTGTCTAAATCAGAGAAGCAGGTTAATCTTGCGTAAGCATCTCTGGTGAATGTGATCTCGATCTATCATTTGTTGCGATCTAAATCATTGACTAGTATCCAACTGAAAAATCGAGGTTAGTTAAGCGCTAGTGATCGTAAGGAGGTCGTCTTTGAAACGAGCATTGAAAAAGAGAGTAAAAGCTGTGTTGAACAATACCCCTAGCAGCGATGATGCCCCGGTAGAACTGCTAAATGTGATGAATCCAAAAGTGAACAGCCGGGTGCGGACAAAAGCGGCGATGATTGGCTTGGCAATCTCTATGGGAGCAACCAGCCTTTTGGTGACTCGACAAAGCGATCAAGCCCAAGCAGCGGTGCCCGTAGGTAGCCAAAAGGCAACTTCAGCGATTCCTGCTGTTCCTGACACCGAGGTGAAATTCGCCTCCACTAAGCTGGAGTCCCAAGCAATCTCATCAGCGAGCGTGCCGGAAAATCCTGTAATCGTGGAACCAACGGCAGTATCACAAGTGCCTGGGCTTGAAGCTAAATGGCAAGTCGCGGCAAGTGGAATATCTTTGCAAGTTCCTGCACCAAACAAGTTTTCTCAAACAACAGCAGGTTATAAAAATTCCACTAACCTGAAGCCCAAAATGGCACAGGGATTGAACAATACCTTAGCCGAAACTAGTTTTCCAACAGTCAATAAGCTGTCTGACTATAGTGCTGATGGTGTTGATAGTACAAATACATCACTAACTGCCCAGCCACAAACAGTGGCAACGTCAACCGCAGTTAACAGTGAAATAAATGCACAACTTAAGGCGCAACAAGAGTTCGCACTAAATCGCTTACAAGAAAAATCGAACCGTTTAAGAAAGAGTCTGGCGCAGTTGCAGTCTGGAGAGACCAAAAATTTATCAAAAGCTGATATAGAATTGGCGCAGCCGACAACTGTGGTTGAGAAGACTGCATTAGCAGTCCAGTCAGACACTTCTAGCGATCCAAGCCAAGCGAACCTGGTATCGAAGTTAAAACAGAAGACAAGTGCATCTGTACCATCGGCGCCAATAGTGATTGCCTCCTCGACGCATACAGCTTATGAAGTTAAACCTGGAGATACACTAGCAGCGATCGCTAGCAGATACAACACTTCAGTATCAGAACTAGTTAAAGCAAATAACCTCAATAATCCCAATGAACTGCGAATTAGTCAAAAACTAGTTATTCCTGCGGTTCAAACTCCTGCGGTTCAAATTCCTGCGGTTCAAATTCCTGCGGTTAAAGTTGAGGCAACTGTAGCGAGTCAGCCCACTTTTGTAGAGTCTAGCAAAACTCCTAATGTTGCTACCTCCCCTTTGAATATTGGTAGTGCTAACTCATATCTACCTAGTTCACCATCACCAACTATTGCCGACAACAGTAGCGTTGCCGTCCCTGCACCGGTAACTGTACAGATTCAGGCAAATAGTGCAACCGACTTAGAAACTGCCCCCCCTACAGCTAAGTCTTATGGCGTCGGTGGTGACATTCCAGTGCCACAAGCTTTTGCCGAGATGCAACAGCCGAAGACACCAGCAAATAGGGTAGCAAGGGTAAACAATAACAATAATGACCGTTTGCGGGGCTTACAAGCGGAAATCCAGAGGTTACAGCAGAAATATCGCGCTCAACAGTCTGGTAATTTAGTTGTGCCAGCAGCAGCGATCGAAGCAAATAATGCTGCTATACTCACTCCTATTTCTACGCCCAATAATTTAAGTGTACCTAACCCTGCATCTAGACCGAATAGTGTAGCAATACCAATTCCAGTTCCGACACCGATTCGGGCTAACTATAGCGTTCAGCCTAAGTCCCAATTCCATACTACTGTACGCCCTACCGAAGTAGTAAACCCAGAATTCTTGCCTAATCTGGGTTCTGCTAGCCAGTGGACTCCCTCTCGCACTCAATCTGCCACAAGGGTGGCAACGCCTCCTGGAAAAGTAAATGCCTCTGACTCCTTAGGAAAGATGCGAGGAACCACAGTTTCTCCACAGGTATTACCACCTTTGGCAGCAGTGGATCAATATCTTCCCAGACCCATTGACGAACTTACACCTCCTCCATCTTCCTCAACCTTAGCTTACACCTGGCCAGCAAAGGGAACCCTAACTTCTGGCTATGGCTGGCGCTGGGGTAGAATGCACAAAGGAATTGACGTTGCTAACTCCACTGGCACGCCAGTTGTAGCTTCAGCTGAGGGGACGATAGAAAAAGCTGGCTGGAACAATGGTGGCTATGGCAACCTCGTCGAAATCCGCCATCCTGATGGCAGCACGACTCGCTATGCTCATAACAGCAAGATTCTGGTGCAACCTGGTCAAGCAGTACATCAAGGAGAAACAATTGCTTTAATGGGTAGCACTGGTCACAGTACTGGGCCACACACCCACTTTGAAATCCATCCATCAGGCAAGGGTGCTGTTAACCCAATAGCTATGTTACCGCAACGCCTATAATTCTTGGCTGTCTGTAACTAAATCATTGCTTTGTTAGTTGAGGGAGTCTACCTCCCTCTTCTACTTTTATTACCTCAATAAGGATGAAAGTTCTAACAAAATTGCCAAATGGACTAGTCTTGAGCAAATTTCTATGCTACATTAGTTAATGATTTTGAAAAACATGGCTCAGTAGCTCAGTTGGTTAGAGCACGGGACTCATAAGCCTGGGGTCGTTGGTTCAACTCCGACCTGAGCCATTTTGAAAAAGCAATAACAAAATAGGGGTTTCAACTCCTAGTGTACATTCACAAATTAATGTCGCTATTTCACTAATTGGTGTTGTAGTTCATTCGAGATAACCGCTCACAAACTAATGTCGCAATATTAGAGACTTATCGACTGTCTACAGTGACTTGTTAGGACAAGTTCTCTTAATCAATAATGCTTTTGATATTCTGCCATTTCTGCAAAGGATATAAAACATTGCTGGCATTGTCCGCTTATCCATAAAGCCAGAATAGGAAAGGGTTTTTCACAGACAGGGCATTTTGATAACAAGCCTAACTGATGGCGATCGCATCCACATAACTTAATATAGGTGTCTTGACTTAAATTGCATAAACTTGCATAATAATAAAGCTAATACAATTTATAAAACTAATTAGTAAGCTTTTTAAGCTTATCTACTAGTAGTTTTGGGGTTATAGCGCAGTTGGTAGCGCACCTCAATGGCATTGAGGGGGTCAGCGGTTCGAATCCGCTTAGCTCCACTATTAAAACACAGCTGTTCAAAACCTGTTTTTGTGATTTAAAGGAGAAGTTGGACAACTTCTGCAACTTTATCTTCCAAATCAAGCAAGATCATGCTTGAAATCACAACTAGTTTCAGTTTCTTAAATACGCCCCCACATTAAGATGCGCTTGTAGGGAAAAAAGAACGGACGCTCATCCTCTAATAACTCGAATAGCTTCTGCTGATAGCGTTCGACAAATCTCTCATAGGTTTGGGCATCCAGTAGGGACTCATAAGCCGTTAGCAATGTCCCGCGATACCACTCCACTACGGCTTCTCGTGAGGGCAACACATGCCCATAAATTTGAAGCTTGACTTCCTGCCGGACAAACCCCAATTTATAAAGCATTCGGGCGTATGTTTCTGGAGGAAGTACCTCTAAACGCCGCACATATCCTCTTAATTCTTGACTGAATTCCTGTGCAGTCTCAACTGCTATCTGATGCACTGGCTCACTATCCATCGTTGGTATTTGTACGGCAAGCTGTCCACCAGGTCGCAGTTTTGCCCGCAATTTCTCAAATAAAACCTCATGTCCCGTCAACCACTGCAATGCTGCATTAGAAAAAATCACATCAAACTCCCCATCTATTGGGTTTTTCTCAATCCGTCCTTGCTCAAACCGTAGTCCATTGCCTTCAAACTGACGCGCCTTTTCCAGCATTTTCTCAGAAGCATCTATCCCTAAAGTCTCCTGTGCTGCTAACGTTTCATGCAGATATTTAGTTAACTTTCCGGTTCCACACCCTAAATCAAGAACTCGTAAGTTTTCTTGCCGATGTACCATGTCTACCAAGTCGTAGAATGGACGACTTCTTTCAGCTTGAAATCGTTCGTATAGTTCTGGATTCCATTTATCTGACATATTTTTATAATTCGTAATTCGTAATTTATAAAGCCGTATTTTCTGATGTAAATGACAAAAAACGATATCGTCAGAAATTGCGGGTTGAAATTTGCTTAAGATACGTCATAAGGTGTCGCAGCTACGCCCGTCGTAGACATCCCACTCAATTTACCATGCCCTATGACCAACTATTTTCGCTCTAATGTTGATGCAATGGCTAGCTATGTTCCTGGCGAGCAGCCTCAACGTGGTACACAGATTATTAAACTTAACAGCAATGAGAATCCCTATCCTCCTTCTCCTGCGGCATTAGCTGTGTTACGAAATATTGATGGTGAGTGGTTGCGGCGGTATCCAGAACCTTTTGGGGGGGAATTTCGGCAAGCTGCAAGTAAAGTTTTAGGAGTTCCTAGTGATTGGATAATTGTCGGAAATGGCAGTGACGAATTGTTAAGTGTGGTGATTCGAGCCTGTGCTGAACCTGGGAAAAAGGTAGTTTATCCGATGCCTACTTACGTGCTATACCGGACATTGACAGAAATGCAAGCGGCGGAAATTATTGAGATTCCCTACAGCAAAGACTACAGCTTACCAAAGGACGAATTAGTTGCTGCCAATGGGGCTGTGACCTTTATTGCGTCGCCCAATAGTCCATCGGGACATGTGGTAGCAACAAATGATTTACGAAAACTAGCCAGCCAGTTATCTGGAGTTTTAGCAATCGATGAAGCATACATAGATTTTACCGAAGAGAATGCATTGGCTTTGGTTAAGGAGTACGAAAACGTCATTGTGCTTCGGACGCTATCTAAGGGGTACTCATTGGCAGGATTGCGATTGGGCTTTGGGGTGGCGAATCCTAAACTGTTGCAGGGATTGTTTAAGGTTAAAGATAGCTATAACATTGATGCGATCGCTAGTGCAATTGGCACGGCTGCCATCACTGACCAAGCTTATAAAAATGTTTGTGTAGCCAAGATTAAAGCATCACGGACTAAGTTAGCAACAGACTTGAAACAATTAGGTTTTCACATCTGGGATTCTCAAGCTAACTTTTTGCTGGCACAACCAAGAGAAGGAAATGCAGAATATCTCTATCAAAAATTGAAGGAACGGGGAATTTTAATCCGCTACTTCAAGCAGCCTGGACTAGATGATAAATTACGCATCACTGTTGGGACAGATGAGCAAAATCAAGCTTTAGTAGAGGCACTTAGTAGGTGGGCGTAAATATTTGTCGTTAGGATAAGGCAGAGTCAGAAGTCAGAATTCATTCTGATTGTAAAAAGCAAATAGCGCAGCGCCTCGTAGAGAATGTCTTGATTCTGAATTTTGCATTCTTCTTCAATCACATTAACTTATAGCACTTGAAAACTAAAGCCAAGACTTGCCCAATTATTCACATCCAAGCTATGTGAATCCGCTGCTGTAACGTTCATCTCTGTTTTGAAGGCACTAGCGTTATGTAAGTCTTGTAGCAAGGCTTGTACAACTTCTAAGGAATTTAACAATGGGCCAATTGGCCCTTGTTCGGTTGTGGAATACTTGGCAGTGTTCAAGGCGGCCAGAGTTCCGTTAAAGGGGGCAGTACTAAAAATCAGTTGGTGTTCGCACTCAGAAGCTGGCCCTGAAATCATCCATTCGGAAGCAGTATTTGTTTGGGGTAGGGTAAGGGTTTCACCTGGAGCGATGACAACTTCTTTAAGCAGAGGTTTGGTGTCTGCGGTGTTTGGTTCTTGGAGAGTTTCCCAAGAATAGAAGGCGATCGCTGTATGATTATTGTTTAATCCCAGCAAGATTAAATATACTGGGCGATCGCTCTGGTTTTCTACCCGATATTGCATTTGACTACCGATAGGGACAATCGGAGTAGGGAGTGATTTTTGAATCGAAGTTTCTGTTTTGAAAGTTCGTACTGTTTCGCGCTGCATGATAACGCGAGGCGATATGTTGTTAATTATTTCTAAGGTTGCCTTAAGAGCCAAGCGGGAAGAACCTTGATTTTCTGTCAGTCGCCATAACTTGGCTGCTAACAAGGTTGATAATTTTGGTGCTAACTTTTGCACTGTTGATTTTACTGCTTCTCCTGCTTCCCCCGTGGCATTAGAAATTAGTTCGCCACTCAGAGAAAATAAACCATAACGACTAGGTGTTTGCTGTAGTTTGGCAAATAGATAATCAGCCGGTTTTTCCCCTGCGACTACGGTGGAGACATGGGGAAATCCAGCAAAGGCACTTGTAGCGTCTACGCGCTCAATTCTTTCTAATCCAGTATCCAGAGCAATTATTAAATTAATATTTCGGGGTAAAACCCGGACTGCTTCTTGGATAAGTTGCCCGATTTGTAGGGGATTTGCACCTTCTATTTGGGAAATTTGCGCTTTTGATGTTAACCCAGTCCGCGATCGCAATACTAATTCTTCTCTTGTTGTTCCTAAAGTAAATCGAGAATTAACTCCGTAGTATAACAGCACTTGTGGCGGTAATCCTGCTAACCACAGCTGGACTGTTTTGCCGTCTTCTTCAATGGCTGTCACCGCGCCTTCTGCACCAATAATACTGTCTGGCGGTAGAGACGTTAAATGTTGATTTTTTTGACTACTTAATAACCCTGGTTGCTGTTTACTACCCAATTTGGATAGAGAATTTTCCATATACGAGAGGGCGACTTGAATTTTGGTATTTGGGGTGAATTCCCACAAATACTGCGTCAAGGCGTAGGTAAATAACCCAGCACTAAAACCAGAAAAGAGTTCTTCCCTCGCCGACTGCTTGGGATTTGAGGTAGCTGCTAAGACAATCGGCGTGCTGGGTAACTTCTGAGTTTTAAGTTGTTGAAGAAAGTCGAGTTCTTCTGCTGCTAGCTTTGCCTCTACTGATTCTGGAAGGGCACGACTTTTTAATCCTAATACTGGGGTTGGCGCATAATAGCTAGTATCTAATACTGCTGTGACTCGTTCTGTAGGGAGCGATCGCAATAATAGCAGTAAAGTTTCTTCTAATATATAGTTGACTATTTTCTCTTCTTGTGGACCAAAACTGGCATTAGCTGTCACCAGAGCATTTTGCATTGTCTCTGGCGATGTTTCCAATTTGACACGGCTGCCATAACCGCTAAAGTGGAAGAAGACCGTATCATCGGGTTTAGCTTGATTGCTCAAGCGATCTAAAAAAGCCGTCTCAATGAATTCCCTACTAGCTTCTTCCTCAGTTAAGGTTAGGATATCTGAGCCTTGGAAACCAAAGCGATGAATCAAAACTTCTCTTTGTAGTTCCACATCTGTCAGACAACCACTGAGGGCTGGAATTTTTGGGTATTGGTTAATACCAATTAACAATGCCAACTTGCGCGGACTGGGTTGTGCCAAAGCTTGATAATAGCGATTTCCTAAAGACAACCACTCAGCTTCAGTTATGCCCAATACCGCGAGTATTGAGCCAATTCTCTCTAAAAACGTGCGACGTTTCATAATTAGCTATCAGCCCTCAGCCATTCAGTTAGCAGCTTACAGGGCTGAACTCTGTATTGTAAAGTTACAAAAATCTGGGGAGCGGAGGGGCAGGGGAGAAATCAATTCAAAATTCAAAATTCAAAATTCAAAATTCAATCCCCATGCCCAATGCCCAATGCCCAATGCCCAATGCCCTAAGCCGTTACTTCTATACGCATTGCCCGTGCTAACTCTGCTGCTACCTCTGGACGAGAAAATTCTGGTGGAGGTAACTCACCGCGCCGCAGCATTTCCCTAACTTTTGTCCCTGATAGGTGAATGCGTTCTTCTGGCCTGCTGGGACTGGTTTTAGATGTTGCCATCTGCTTAGTGCGGGTGCAGTAAAAAGCGTGTTCAAATTTCATCGGCACAATGCCTAATTCGCTTGGCGCAAATTCATCAAAGATATACTGAGCATCATAAGTGCCATAATAGTCACCAACACCAGCATGATCCCGTCCGACGATAAAGTGAGTACAGCCGTAGTTTTTGCGGACTAAGGCATGGAAGATCGCCTCACGAGGTCCAGCATAGCGCATTGCGGCGGGATTAATTGCCAAAGTTACCCTGTCTAAGGGGTAGTAGTGTTCTAGCAAAATTTCATAGCAGCGCATCCGCACATCAGCGGCGATATCATCTTCTTTTGTCGCCCCGACTAATGGGTGCAAAAATAGACCATCAACAGTTTCTAAGGCGCACTTTTGAATGTATTCATGGGCGCGGTGGATGGGGTTGCGAGTTTGAAAGCCGACGATAGTTTTCCAACCCTTGTCTTGAAATAGTTGCCGTGAGGCCGCTGGATCGATTTGGTAACTGGGAAACTGGGGATGAGGTTCGCGTTGCAACAACCAAATATCACCCGCCAGATGTACGCTACCTTGGTTATAGAGTACCTGTACGCCGGGATGATTGACATCATTAGTACGGTAGACTTTTATTGCTTCGCGGATTTTGTCGTAATGATATTTTTGCGTAAGTTGCAAAACTCCGATAAATTCGCCTTTGGAGTTATCCAGACGGATTAAGCCGCCTTCTTGCAACGGGGAAGCTACTTCTTCGCTTACCGATAGTGTAATCGGGATTGACCACACAAGACCGTTAGCTAATCGCATTTCTGTCACAGTGCGATCGTAGTCTTCTTGGTTCATAAAACCCGTCAGCGGACTAAAAGCACCGATCGCAATCATTTCTAAATCGGAAACGGCGCGATCGTCAAGTTGCACTCGTGGCAAAAAGTCAGCTTTTGAGAGAAACTCTGCTCTTTGTTCTGATGTGGCGATACGGTTAACCAACTGTCCACCGTGGGGGGCTATGGCATCTGGATTGTGACTCAACTTAATCCCCTCTCTGCTTTTACTGTTATTGTTTCAGATTATGTACTAACTTATCAAATGCTGGTACGTAGAGAAAAATAGTTTAGGCATTGGGTACAAGAGGCAGAGGAGCAGCACTTCTCTACGAGACGCTGCGCGAACGACTACGCTCAGTGACCGAGGGGTATGGGGCAAACTAAATATTAAAAGCGATCGAATCCGAGTCCTTAGCCTTACCTTTTCTCTAGATGATAATCTCGATCGCGCCGATCAAACCTTCTTCAAGAACCTTTAGATTTTCTCCTAATTCCCTCAAAATTTATACCAGTAATGAGTAAAGGGGATCGATGACATTCGCTTGCTGCGAAGCACCCATCCCCGAATAGCTGCCCAGATAATGAACCTGGAATCTATAGTCCGGTATCTAATCATCCCAGTATCGGCCGAGATATGTCGATTGTCACTGGGATAGATACTGATTTAGAAGATATCTACAAAAATATAGGTACACAATTACTCTTTTTCAACGCTTCTTCCATTCCCCATCGCCAACAGTGCTGTCCCGTAAGCTGCTTCTGTGTACGCTGACGCTACTACAGGAACCTGCAAATGACGCGCCCTAATTGCAGTCCAAGTATCATTCGCCGCACCACCACCAGCGGTATAAACACGACTCAATTTGTCTGCTCCCATTTGTTGTAATAATTCATACCCTCGGCTTTCTATGCGGGCAATGCTTTCTAACAACCCATGCAAAAATTCTACTGGGTTATCTGGGCGTGGTGACAAACGTGGGGATAGATTGGGATCGTTAATCGGAAAGCGATCGCCTACCTTCAACAACGGATAATAATCTAACTCGCTGGCAATTGAAGCATCAATCTCCCGACTAAGGCTTTCTAACTCAAGGTTTGTGAAAAATTTCTTTAGTACTGCACCGCCAGTATTAGAAGCACCCCCAGTCAGCCACAAATCCCCCAACCGATGGCTGTAAATTCCATACTTGGCATCTTCTTGACGAGTACGACTTAACAACTTTAGTACCAACGTTGAACCAAGAGAAGTCACGGCTTCACCAGGTAATTTTGCCCCACTGGCAAGAAAAGCGGCAATACTATCGGTTGTACCTGCACACACCAGACAATCATGGCTTAAACCGAACTTGTCCGCAATTTCAGGACGTAATTCGGCAATGGGAGTCCCAGGAGTTAAAACTTTGGGTAGCTGAATCGGTATTTCTAGCTTTTGTAGCCATTCTGGGTATTTCAACTCTTCTACGTCATAACCCAGCTTTAAAGCATTATGGTAATCGCTAATACCCAACTGTCCATGCAGCAGAAACGCCAGCCAATCTGCTTGATGCAAGAAATATCTAGCTTCAATAAAAGAGGGTAATTGCCTCATCCACAAAAGTTTGGCTAGGCTAGAGGTGGCACTCAATACAGTATGATTGGGGGGTGCAATACTCCTCAAATGGTCTAGCACAGACGATCCCCGCGCATCGTTATACAGCAATGGTGCATCTACAGGGTTGCCAGCAGCATCGACCAGCAAGACGGTAGAGGAAGTACCATTAATTGCGATCGCTTTAATTTCTCGCCGCAATTGATCGGGTATTTGTTCCACCAACGCAAACAAAGCCTCCTGCCAAATTTTTGGCGTAACGGCATTTGGTGAGCTATCGAAGGGATATCGCACCTCTCTCTGAATACAAGAGGCTTCCTCGTCAATCACCACACCGCGTCCGCCAGATGTGCCGAAGTCGATACCCAGATATAAATTCATAATTTTTATAAATTTTTTTAATGGAGAATAAATAAGAACTATCGATCAATAACTGCTTTTGTTGCATCTTGTAACAAGATATTCCACAATTCTGGCAAAACAAGGAAAAGTAGTAAACGAACTGTTCAAAATCAATTCAGGTTAGGAGGTTTTCAGCCATGCCTATCTTAGATACTCTGTACATCGCTCAAGTGTCTTCCATCTCAGATACTCAAGTCTACATCGCTCTAGTTGTAGCCTTGATCCCAGGAGTTCTGGCTTGGCGATTAGCCACAGAACTTTACAAATAACGCTCCGATGTGACACAGTTAAAAAGCTAATAATCCTGGCAGTACGGGGTGCAATTTCCAGATTTTATGGCTTTATGTCATAAGTACCTAGAAACCTTGCACTTACGTAAGCCAGGTTATTTTTTAACTAGTGCGACACTTGTAGCTATTTCAAAAAAATGAAGTAATATGACAGCTAAATCAAGCATTCAGGAGTGCTGGCATCTGAGTGCTAAGTGCTGATTGCTGAGTTGGAAATCTCACTAAGCACTCATAACTCATAACTCAGCACTCTTGATAGTACTTCCCTTCACTAAGCGAGGTTATCTTTTAGCATCATGAACGCGATTCAACCCTCCAGACCCCCGTTACAACCTATACAAAAACGCCGGGTCATTTCTCGACCAAAGCGGCATCTTCGTCAACGTTCTTACAAGGTGATGGCACTGGAAAGCACAGCCAAAATAGCGGTCAATCTTGTGATTACAGCCGTTGCAGCATCTGCCTTAACACAACTCTTGCCTTATCATTGGTTGCAGCAAGAAAAATTGCGAGAAATGAGTACTGAAGTCAAGCTGATGGAAGGACATGTCAATGGTTTACAGGCGGAATTTAGCCGTAACTTTGATCCCCAAGAAGCTAAAATTATCAGACAAAGACAAGGATACCGATTCGATCCCAGCCAGCGTCAGATCGTGTTGATGAATCAAGATCGCCGAGAAGATGAGCAAACAGACTCGTCACCCTAAGACAAATGGCGAATTTGGGATTATTTAGGTTTATTGTGATTTAGGCTACGTCTAAACCGGGTGTTAATTTATATTATTGCTAATAAATAATGGTTAATAGCTAATTTTTGAATAGCTATGTAGTTATCATCTATTAGTTATTAGCGATACAGCGTCACTAAACTCTAGTTCAAAATTAATCAATTATTTTGAATTTTGAATCCCCCAGAAGAACTAATCTACCAATTAGGACGCTGATTGAGATAGTAACTCGTCTAACCAATTTTCGAGTTGTAAACGCAAGCGACAACCAGTAATATCCTTATCATTGTCGAGAGAGGGTAGTTGAGTGAGGGCGCGACGATAATCAGCGATCGCACAATTCCAGTCACCCCAAAGATGGTAAGTCCTGCCGCGTTCAGCCCAGATATGACCTTCTAGTTGACCGAAAAGCAGTGCTAGCTCAAAATTCTCAATTGCCACCTCGTATTGCCCCAAATCGCGCCAGGTAATGCCTCGATTAATCCACGCCCGAACATGGTGAGGTTTCAAATCAATCGCTCGATCGTAGTCGGCAATTGCTATTGCTAATTCTCCACAAGCTGCGTAGTAATTTGCGCGGTTATTATAAGCACTAGCCAAATAAGGATTGAGTTTAAGGGCGGTATTATAATCGGAAAGCGCTTTTTCCCTTTCGCCACTTTGGAAATAAATTAACCCTCGGTTATTGTAATCAACGGCATTGTCGGGATGGCGGAAAATTAGTTGGCTTAAAAGTGCGATCGCTTCGGTATAATCTCCTTGTTGAGCCAACCTCAAAGCACAAGAGCGCAAGTCGCTATCCCCAAAAATATATTCGCTGCGATCGCTTTTCCTTTGCTCTTGAAGTTTGCTTGTAGTATTTAGAACATACTTGTATTGGTTACTTCGCTGGTCATCGTCAGCTAAAAATGAGTAAATATTCATCTTTCCCTGCTTGAAATCCCTGCTTTTTTAAATAAAAATCTAATTTTTTAAGGCTGGTGGTTTTACCACTATCTTTATTTTCAAGGTACTTATGGTTACTTGAAGCCATCTTAAGACTGAGATTTAAACTACTCACACCAGTAGAAATCTACCCCTTAAATAAACAATTGCTCCTCAAAGCTATTCATAGATACTCGATCCCGAAGATGAATTCCAGAAATAGCAGACGTTAATCTCAAAGACTAGTCAAGTAGTGAGAGCAGCAAATTGGTAGAATGCCAACAAGCCGTTCATTTAGAGATGAGAACAGAGGAGACGGGGACTGGTGGCAAGGAAAATCAGGGAGATGAGAGAGACAAGGGAAATAATAATCCCCAATGCCCCATGCCCCATGCCCAATGCCCCATGCCCAATGCCCAATGCCCCATGCCCTAAATTCAATTTTTAAATTTTGAGAAATTTCCCGATGACAACTGCAATTTCCTATCCCAATGCCCCTGATTTAGCAACCGATGATTACATTGCGATCGGCTTGGCAACCTGCTTCGTTAAAGAAGATGGAGAAGTTTATCAAATCGAAGTTATAGAACCGATTCCCTCTGCGGCTTTGGAAGCGCTTTTAAAGGGCATTCCTACCTCTTATAAGCTGGCTCATGCCACAACTTTGGGATCTGTACTGGATGGCGATTCACCACTGTTACCAGATGGCTTTCCAGAGTCGGCTCAGTTTGGAGAAGAGTTTGTACCACGGGTATTTGCAGCAGCTCGTACCTATAAGCGTCGTGAATCTGCAAAATCTCTGATTCCCTTGGGTACAAACTACACTGAATTTAAATATTCAATTGAGCGGAAACGGGTTTTAAATGCTGCCAGAGTTGTCACCAAAGAAGACAATATTAAACAGCATTCTCACACTCATAAAGTGCTTTAAGTCATTATGCTAAAACTTTACGGTGGCGCTCGTAGTCGAGCGTCAATTGTCCACTGGTATTTAGAGGAATTAGGAATTCCCTACGAATTCGTTAAGCTTGATATGCAGGCGGGTGAACACCTCCAGCCTGCATATTTAGCAATCAACCCATTTGGTAAAGTCCCAGCAATTGTTGATGGAGATTTTCAGCTTTGGGAATCTGGGACAATTTTGCTATATCTTGCCGATAAGCACAGTAAAACTCCACTTTCTCCAGAGGAAAATGCTGTATTTTCCCAATGGGTGCTGTTTGCCAATGCTACCCTTGGCCCAGGGATTTTTGGAGAAGCAAATCGGGAGCGGGAAATGCCCCGCTTGTTGACTCCCTTAAATGAAATTTTCAGTAAGCAACCTTTTTTACTTGGCAATGATTTCACTGTCGCTGATGTAGCAGTGGGGTCTATTTTGAATTACATTCCCATGATACTAAAGCTAGACCTCAGCCCCTATCCAGCGGTGTTGAACTATATGAAGCAGTTATCTGAGCGTCCGGCATTTCAAAGAAGTATTGGCGGACGGACTTAAAATAATTCGTAATTCGTAATTCGTAATTCGTAATTGAATTTTTAACTACGAATTACGAATTACGAATCTTTTAACGATAATTTGTAAATTGTAAAGCAACTGGGTAGTCTTCTTGTTTTAGTCGCTGCATGACTACTTGTAAGTCATCTTTAGATTTAGCAGAAACCCGCACAGCATCCCCTTGGATTGAGGCTTGTACCTTTTTGAATTCGTCGCGAATCAATTTGGAAATTTGTTTGGCGATTTCCTGACTGATGCCTTTTTTGAGTTTAATTTCTTGACGCACGCGATTACCACTGGCTGATTCAACCTTGCCAAAATCAAAGATTTTTTGGGAGAGGTTACGCTTGGCAGCTTTTTCTCGGAGAATGGTGTGTACAGAATCTAAGGTAAACTCGCTGTCAGTACTAACGTTAATGCTTTCTTCGACTAACTCGACAGTAGTTTCAGTGTCTTTGAGGTCGTAACGACCTTTGATGTCTCGGATAACTTGATCGACAGCGTTAACCAACTCTTGTCGGTCAAAGTCGCTCACAATGTCAAAGGAAAAAGTAGAAGCCATAAAACATTTTGGATTTTAGATTTTGGACTTCGACTTCGCTCAGTCGAACGATTTTGGATTGGGAAAACTCTTCCCCAGTCCCCAGTTTCCATGCCCCAATTAACTAGTAGCTTGGACGATACTCAAGAAAAAGAGAGTGGCACAGCCAAGTATGCCAATAGCAAACATGAGCGATCGCAAAAGGGGTATATTCAAAATATAAAAAATCGAGTATAGGAAACGAGCCACTACAAAAGCGATCGCCGCTACTTGGGCTGTAAAAGAATTTACACCAGTTACATAAGCCATCAATGCGGCTGCAGAAAATATCATAAAGGCTTCAAAGGTGTTCTGATGTGCCCAAGTAGCCCGTTGGGCATAAGGTGGCAATTTATCAAACATGGCGCGAGGAGTAGAAAACATTTCATAACCAATACGCGCACGGGCATAAGCTACTAGCAAAAATGGCACATAAATGAGAAATGCAGCAGCAGCGATCGAGTACAAAAAAATTATCATTACTTATTAGTCGTTGGTTATTAGTCATCAGTGAGCCAGCGCGGTCTTGGGGGTTTCCCCCATGAGTGACTGGCGAACCCGTAAGGGTCATCAGTCATCGGTCATTAGTCAAATACAAAGGACAAATGACAACAGACGAATGACAAATGACTAATCAAAGTAGAAAAGCGTCACCACTTTTCTTTGTTCTTCTGCATCTTGACAGGTTTGCAACAGGGTGCGACTGTCATGAAACGCAAAGCAAATTAATTGCTGGCAACGAGAAACAATTTCCTTGTTGCACAAGTAACTAGCTTCAGCAAGAGACAAATTATCATTACTGGGATTTTCGACTAGATGCATTACCTGTTCTAGTTGCTGGCGTGATTCCAAAGGCTGGCGTTCCAAGCTTTGGGGTAGAATCACCGTCAACAAATTTGCATCAGCCCGTGTTGCTCCCTTGATGGCAGCTGAATTTGTACCTGTAGCACCAGAAGTAATGATTCGATTACCCGATAAAACTAGGGCATAAGTCATCATTTCAATAAGATTCTGATGCGTAATCGGGACATGACGAGAACCGAGCAAGGCAATTCTTTTAGAACCCGTTTGCTGGATTGTCGCCAGTTCTTGCGCTAATGTATCGAGGTTAATAAGGTCTGTTGATTGGCTCAAAGATGGGGATAATCAGATTAAACGACCCAGATATTTTACCAAACAGCGTGTAGATGCGAGGAAAACTTGAGTTAAACATTGCTACTAATTTTCGGTTGTTTGCTTCAGTAACTCCATTACTTGGTTACACCAGGCTAGCCAATGTGTTTCGTAACTAATGCCATTTAGGAGAGTAAAATACTGAAATTTGGCTGTTTCTGGCAGTTCTTGCGGATTCTGAAAGTAACGCTGTTCTAAATTCTTGTACGTAGACAATTTTTTTATATGGGCTTGTTGGTGATGTTTTAGCTCTGCCAAGATAATTTGCTTAGGAACAATATGACCAGCAAAAATTTTAACTAGTAAATCATCTTTAATCGGTGTGGGTTCACAAGATTGAGCAATCCACTCTTTGAGGTGCTGTTCTCCCAAGTCTGTAACCCTGTAGAGCCTTTTATCTGGCCGTCCTGCTTGAAGAATCGACTCGGAACTAATCCATTCTCGCTCTTCTAGCTTCGACAACTCCCGATAAATCTGCTGGTGACTTGCTGACCAGAAAAAGCCTACCGAGCCATCGAATCGTTTTGCTAAATCATACCCACTACAGGATGCCTCAACCAGAGCTGCTAAAATTGCGTGCGCTAATGCCATAATTTTTAATTCACTACTTGAATTATGCAATTCGTTGCATAAAATAGTTAATATGCAATTCGTTGCATATTAACTTAAACAACTAGGAGTGAGAGATGGCTCAAGTAATACCGGGACGATTTACAGCCGAGATTGATAAACCTTTTGTTGTATTTCTGATTGGGATGCGAATTAATAAATTATTCGCTTTTTCCAAATGGATTCCCACAGCCAGGGCAATGTCACTCATGCTACAAAGTCTTAATCAGAATCCTGAAAAAGGGTTTTTAGGGGGAGAAACTTTTGTTTACTGGCGAGGGGTAGGACTGATTCAGTATTGGCGATCGTTCGAGGATTTGGAGCGTTTTGCCAGAAATCCAGCCGATGCACATTTAAAAGCTTGGCAAAGGTTTAATCAAGCCATTGGTGCTGATGGCAGTGTTGGCATTTGGCACGAAACTTATTTAATAGAACCGGGAAGATATGAGGCGGTTTACGGGAATATGCCTGTCTTTGGATTAGCAGCTGCAACTAAGCACGTCCCAGCAATGGGGCGGAAGGAAACAGCACGCCGCCGCCTGGGAGGTGACGGCGAACCTGCTGTACCCTCACCAGCAATACAGCCTCTAAACTAATAACTGAGCATTGATGCTCTTAATAGTTTGAGTTGATGAATCTAAGACAATGCCGCTGCGGGAGTTAAACCTAGTTTGGATAACAAGCGGTCAATGTCAAAATGCTGGGACATCAACTGGCGAATATACTGAACCTTAATCGGCTCGTGGACGCGGACTTGACCAAAAGTGCGATCGACAATTCCTACAGTAGTGAGGGTATCTAAGTCAACAGACAAAATGGGGATTTCTAGTTCTTCAGCACGACTGAGAATGAACGGTGGGGGTGGTAGTTGCCCGGTGAGAATTAAACATTGGGTAGAAGTTTCTAAAGCCGCTTGCTGAATTTCCACCCGATCGCCTCCTGTCACCACTGCCATATTCCGGCGTTTGCGGAAATATTTTACAGCTGAATTGACATTCATTGCTCCAATTGCCAGACTTTCTACCAACAAATCCATGCGATCGTTGCGACAGAGAACGTCAGCCTTTAACTGTTTGACTAGTTCGCCAACACTCACACTGCGAAGCAAATCGCTGTTTGGCAGCATTGCTAGCACTGGAATACCCTGCTGTTCCAAAAATGGTACTATGAGAGTTTCAACCGCTTCTAGTTGGGTGACAGGGATATCATTGATCGCAACTCCAATCAAGCGATCGCCCACACGCCTTTTAGCAGCCAATAGCGCCTCAACCGAAAGCAACGATTTATAGCGGGCTACTAACAGCACACCAGCATCCAATATTTCAGCCATTTGCAGCAAAGACAAGTCAAACAAATTGCCTTCGGACAAATTACCAGGCCCCTCCAGTAACACTAAATCTCCTTGAGACTTATGTAAATATTGCTGTATTAGGGACTGCTGATAATCGGTTTTGTCTTCCCCCCGCAAGCGCTTTTGCACATTTGGTTCATCCAAAGCCAGCATTGTAGGTGCAACGCGGTTTTCCGGCAAATTGAGGCTAAGAGCGATGAACTGGACATCTTCCTCAATTACGGTTCCACCAGACGAATTGAAAGACGTACCGAGTGGTTTACCGTAGCTAATATCCAGACCTTTTTGCTGTAGCTGATGAGACAAACCCAGAACAGTTGCAGATTTACCGCTGTAATTCTCGGTCGATCCAATCAGCAAATATTTAGGGGATTTTGGCACACATGCACTCCTAATTTCAAAAGTCAGAAGAACCCAGCTAGGTGTTTCCTAATTCTAGTTCCTTCTGGCAAAAGCCTCCCGCTCTCACAAATTAAGCTTTCCCAGAATTACCTTCTGATTGCACATGCAGGGGAGCCACTTATGGGTAGGCTTTTCAGATCAGACCAATTTTTTGGGTTTTGGAACCAATAAAGATTGTCTGAAACCTTAAAACTAGGTTCAATGCCTTCTAGGTTTCTAGCTGTTCCAGTTCCCGACTACGGGAGTTGGCGATGTTCTATGCTACTAAAGTGGTGACTTATCCCAAACACTCTGCTTCTATAGTTACGTTAAATCGATCGACTATTAGTAGTATTTTATTTGCTAAAATTTAGCTCGTAGATACGTATAAGATACAAGAGTGGTAATGAAAACTACCCATAATTAAGCTAAAAACCTTTCTTCGCTAAGTAAGATTTAGGTTTAAAAAAAGAGGTATTGATATGAACACAAACTTAGAAGAATTTTCATATCTCTGGGAGGACTCTGATTGGGCACTCTTAAAATTCAATGCTTCACCTTCAGAAAAAGAACCAAGATATGCAATTGTAAACACGAAAACTAAACATGGTTTGCTAGTTAGTGATGATACTCTCTATCAGGATCTCAAAGAAACTATGCGTAAAAAAGGAGTTCGTGTTGTCTCATGTTTATGATGTCTAGATAAAAATCAATTATTCGTGGATTAAAAGAAAAATGCACGCACATAGACAAAATGAAAGATACATAGTGTCTTTTAGATCGGTTGGTATGAGTAGTTATGGGTAGGTGCAATGGAGTTTTGGGCTGATTTAGCTCATGATTTGATGCGTATCAAGCCCAGTAAACTACCCTATTCTCAGAAGGGTATACGTGCTATGACTATTATCCAGTCTGCTTTGTAGCCACTTGATCGCCCCTTCGAGTGAGTACTGTTAACCGTTGATCCATTAAGGAAACGTAACCATATTTGTGCATTTGTGCCGATTTTTCCAAGTACTGCGATCGCAGGCAAAATTATTCAATAATTTCCTTACAAGCCCAACACCTGCATTGATTTTTCAAGAACTTCTTTGGGACGGAATGGTTTAGTTAGATATAAGTCTGCACCAACCTCAATTCCTTTTTGTTTATCAAATTCCTGTCCCTTCGCTGTCAAAATTATAATGTAGATATCAGTCATTTGTAGGTCGTGTTTTACAATATGGCAGACTTGTAGACCATTCATTTTTGGCATCATCACGTCAAGAAAAACCAGGTTTGGTTTTTCAGTTTTGATTGTTTCGAGAGCTTCTTCTCCATTTCTAGCAGTTAGAAGCTCAACACCCTCATCTTCTAATGCTTCTAAGGCTTGTTCCATCAAAATTAAGATATTGGGTTCATCGTCAACAATTAGAATTTTCTGGGTCATGGGGATTGGTGATTGAGGATTGGGAAGTGGGGATTGGGCATTGGGAATTCAAGATTGGGGATTAGAATAATTCTTTACCATTCCCTAGTCTCCAATCCCTAGCAATTACTGTTCAGACAACATAATAAAAAATACATTTTCCAACTCCTTCTCAAACCGTAGAGTTTTCACCAAATCGGCTTCTTGAGAGAAGATAGAATCGATGATGATCATGTCAGGTTTGGCTGACAAGGCTTTATAAATGCATTCTTGCGGATCGGAGGCTTCAATCACGCTGTATCCTTGAGTTTGCAGTACATCTGATAGGGTTTTTAAGGCTGATGCATTTTTATCTACAACCAATACCTTTTTATTAGAAGTGCCTTGGTAAAGCAGTGAGCCAATTTCGCTGAGGAGTTTTTCTGTGTCAATGGGCTTGGTGAGATAGCGATCAATGCCAATATGATAGCCTCGTTCCTTGTTTTCAATAATTGACAGAATGATAATTGGAATGTCTGCGGTCTGAGGATCGTTTTTGAGAACAGCTGCCACATCGAAGCCGTTGATTTGGGGCATCATCACATCCAAAAGAATTAAATCGGGACGGGATATTTTGATTTGATGAATTGCATCCATGCCGTCTTTTCCTTCTCGAACGTTGTAGCCTTCGTTTTCCAATTGTTGACGCAGGAGTTCTCGAATGTTAGCGTCATCATCTACAACCAAAATGGTTTTACGGTTTTGGTTCAACACAGCGCTTTTAGTGATGACGTGTTCTTTGAGTTGTTTGACAAGCATATCCAAATTCAGATTAGCAGTGGTTTGTCGATCGCAGGCGTAGGTGGGAATGATGAATGAGAATATGCTGCCTTTACCTGGTTCACTCTCAACCCAGATTCTACCGCCGTGATGATCGACGATTTGTTTACAGATGGGCAGTCCTAACCCAGTCCCTTTGGGTTTGTCGGTGAGGGTGTCACCAACTTGGCGGAATTTCTCGAACACTTTCGGCTGGTCTTCAGGTGCAATCCCAATGCCTGTGTCGATGACGCTAATGCAAACACCGTCGTCTCCTTGCTTAACGCAGCAGGTGACACAACCAGATTCGGTAAATTTAACGGCATTAGAAATCAGATTGATTAAAACTTGCAGTAGACGATTGCGATCGCCTACTATCTGAGGCAGCCCAGGTTCAATTTCGCTGACCAATTGTAAGCCGTTGGTTTCAAACAACCCGGCAGTAGAATTGGTTGCCCAATCCAGTAATTCGCTGGGATCGATCGGCTGCATTTGCCATTCCACCTTACCTGCTTCCATCTTGGCAATGTCTAGGACATCGTTAATCAAAGACGTAAGCCGTTCTGCTTCCGACACAATAATGTTGAGATTGTCAGCCACCCGCTTAATCGTTTTCTGAAGCTTGCGGTCTTCGGTAGAAATCATTGGGAACACATCGGTTTCCAGCTTTTCTTGAATGATGGACGCAAAACCGAGGACAGAAGTCAGTGGCGTTCGCAGTTCATGGGAAACTGTTGAGATGAAATCAGTCTTCATCTGGTCGATTTCCTTTTCTGCCGTCACATCCCGAATTAGCAGCGCCGAACCGAAGCAGGCAGCAGGTTCTGAATTTGCCGTCTTTTTGAAAATGGCGGTTGCCACTGCCTGACCAATGCGTTCTTTGGTCAGTGCAACTTCGGCAGAGAACACCTCACCGGGATGCGATTGAGTTCGTGCAACCAGTTCTGCTAAACCAGATATGGGTAATTCTCGGTAGTGACCGTTGACGGCGTTAGCTGTCAATTCATACATAGCTAGAAAGGCAGGATTGAAGTGGCTGATTTGTCCTGTGATATCTGCCACCAACAAACCATCTGCTAAATTATCTAAAATGGCATTTAACCCCTGTGCTTCTGCTAAGGTATTTTGCAAGGCAGCTGTCCGCTCGACAACTCTGGCTTCCAGTTCTTGATTAAGTTGCCGCAGAGCGATTTCTGCTTGTTTGCGGGCAGTAATGTCGGTATTGATTTCTAGCATCGCGCAGGGTTGGCCGGAGAAATCCCGTTGCAAAGTCCAACGGCTCTGAACGGTGATGCATCTGCCATCGCGCGTGATGTGTTCCAGTTCTCCTTCCCAAGTGCCCTGCCGGAGAAACTCTGATAGAATTTCTTCTAAAAGTTTTGGAAAGGTTGATTTTAGAAATTCATGAATGTATTGGTCTTTCACTTCCTCACGCGTCCAACCGTAGAGCCTTTCGGCACCCTGATTCCAGTGAGAGATTTTGTCGCTCATATCGCGGACAATGATGGCATCGCTGGAATGATTCAACATATCCAATAAACGTTGATTTTCAGCTTCTGCTAGCTTGCGATCGTGAATATCGCTGCAAGCGCCAATCCATTCCCGAATGCTGCCGTCTTCTTCTAGTACGGGGGCACCACAGACAGAGAAGTAGCGGTATGTGCCATCCTTGCCACGCAGCCGATATTCGGTTTGGTAGATACCTCGGTTTGCCACAGCAGCATTCCAAACTTTTGTAGAACTGGCACGGTCATCTGGGTGAATCGGATCGAGCCAGCCCCAACCTTCAACTTCAGCTTCGCTCTGCCCCGTATACTCAATCCAGGTGAGCATTTCCTTGCTGATTCCCAGTCCTTCTGGGGTAGCTCCCCAGACAATCTGTGAAGTAGCAGTTACTAAAGAGCGATATCGTTCTTGAAGACGCTGATTTTCGGCTTCTGCCTGTTTGCGATCGTGGATATCGGTGCAGGTGCCAATCCATTCTCGGACGCTGCCATCAGCTTCTAGGATGGGGGTGCCACAGACAAAGAAGTAGCGGTGTGTGCCATCCTTACCACGCAGCCGATATTCGGTTTGAAAGAGACTCTGATTTGCCACAGCAGCACTCCAGGCTAGGGCGGTGCAGCTACGGTCATCGGGGTAAATCGGATCGAGCCAGCCCAAACCCTGGATTTCATCTGCACTCTGACCTGTGTACGCTAACCAAGTAGACATTTCACTGCTCACCGCCTTTCCTTCAGGGGTAGTCACCCAGACAATTTGCGAACTGGCAGTCACCAAAGAGCGAAACCGTTCTTCGCTCTGTTGCAGAGTTTGTTCTGCTAGCCTGCGATCGTGAATATCAGTACAAGTACCTACCCACTCCCGGATACTACCGTCTTCCTCTAAGAGAGGAACACCACAGACCCAAAAGTAGCGATAAGTGCCATCTTTGGCACGAACCCGATATTCAACTTCATATAGGCTGCGATTGTTCACAGCGGCACTCCAAACTTCGGCAGTGTGGAGGCGGTCATCTGGATGAACGGCATCAATCCAGCCCCAACCATCGGCTTCGGCTACACTCTGACCTGTATAGGCTCTCCAGTTCGACATATCTGCCTTTTGCATTCCTTCAGGAGTGGTAATCCAAACCATTTGGGAAGTAGCTGTCACCAGAGAGCGATAACGTTTTTCCAGATACTGATTTTCGGTTTCTGCTAGTTTGCGATCGTGAATATCGGTGCAGGTGCCAATCCACTCCCGGACGCTGCCATCTTCTTCTATAACGGGCGCACCCCAGACCCAAAAGTAGCGATAGTTGCCATCCTTGCCACGAATTCGGTATTCAATTTGATACATACTCAGGTTTGCCACGGCAGCACTCCAAACTTCTCCGGTATAGGCGCGATCGTCGGGATGAACGGCATCAATCCAGCCCCCATTTTCCGCTTCAGCTAGACTTTGGCCTGTATAGGCTATCCAGCTTGCCAGTTCAAAGCAAATTCCCTCTGGTGTGCTTATCCAGACAATTTGTGTATTAGCTGTTACCAAAGAACGGTATCGGGCTTCACTCTGTTTCAGTGTTTGTTCGGTATCTTGGCGTTCCTGCTGAATGCGTCGAAGGTCGCTAATATTCTCTACACTACACCAGATCAGTTGCTCTCCATCTTTCTCAATCATCTGCCCAGAAATCCTCACCGGAACCAGATGCCCGCCTTTGTGGATGTACTCCTTCTCATAAGGCCCATAGCGACCAGTTCGTTCCAAATCTTCTAGGCAAGATTGCTCTGTAGCAGCATATTTTTCTGGGGTAATCTGCCAGTAGGTGAGATTCAGAGTTTCTGGGACAGTACGCCCCAAAATGGCAGCATAGGCAAAATTGATGCTAATTAACGCCCCATCTTTTCGGCATAGTGCTAGCGCAACAGGACATTGTTCAAATAGCTGACTACTGTATTCATCAAGTTGGTTAAACATGATTGAGGTTTCTTTAATGGCGTATTTGGGTAGGGTTAGAACAACAGAACCAAGACAACAAAGTGGCGTAAAGCTTTAACGAAATTGGGTGGTGTTGAAACATCTGATAAAGTTGATCGGGTGATGCACTTTCCACATCTGGACTGTGCTGTGAAAGTCGCTGGATCAGTTGAGTATGGCGGATCAGCAGATCCGTCGGTTTGAGGATTGGAGCTGTTGATGGAATGAAGCCGTCGGTATCGGGAGTAGGGGATGATTCCGTTGTGGGAGTTGGTAAGGCAGAGGTGCTATTTTGTTCTTCAGCAGTGTCTGCCAATGCACAATTTATTGGAATCTGAATCCAGAATTCTGTGCCTTCACCTGGTTGAGAACGACATTTGAGTATTCCCCCATGTTTGTCTACAACAATTTGGTAGCTGATTGCCATGCCTAACCCAGTTCCCTTACCAATATCTTTCGTGGTGAAGAAGGGATCGTAAATGCGGCGAATTACCTCCTCCTTCATGCCTGGGCCGTTGTCGGCAATGCGAATCACAACCCATTGTTGGTCAATGACTTTGGTACGAATAGTGATTTGGGAATTGGGGATTGAGGATTGGGAACTACTCCTGACTCCCGAATTTTCTATACCTTCTTCCAAAGCATCAATGGCATTTGCCAGGATGTTCATAAACACCTGATTCAATTGTCCGGGATAGCATTCAATTAGAGGAAGTGTTGCATAGTCTTTAACAATTTCAATTGCCGGACGATGAACATCTGCTTTCAGACGATGATGAAGAATCATTAGCGTTCCATCGATGCCATCGTGGATGTTCACGGCTTTCATTTCAGCTTCATCATGGCGGGAGAAGTTTTTCAGGGATTGGACAATTTCGACGATGCGACCTGTGCCCAGTTTCATCGAATCTAGCAGTTTGGGAAAATCCTGTATGATAAATTCCAGGTCTATATTGTCTAACTCTGATTCCAGTTCTGGAGGAGCAACAGGTAGAAATTTCTGATACTTTTCCAACAGGTGTAACAAGTCTTTAGTGTATTCGGCAACATACTTTAAATTGCCGCAAATAAAATTAACTGGGTTGTTGATTTCGTGGGCAACTCCAGCAATAAGTTGTCCGAGACTGGACATTTTTTCGCTTTGGATTAACTGAGTTTGGGCTAATTGCAACTCATGGAGAGCTTGCTGAAGCTTCTGTGTTTGGGCTTTTGCCTGGAGAGCTACTTGAGTGCTTTGCTCGTAAAGCACAGCTTTGTCAATAGCGATCGCTGTTTGAGAGGCAAAGATACTCACCAGTTTCAGGTGTTCAGCCTTGTATGAGTCAGTTTTGACCGTTCCGATGGCGATCGCTCCCAGTACCCGCTCTTTGGCTCGTAACGGTACACAAATCATTGCACTAACGTTTTTTTGCCCCTCTAATCGCGGATCGGCTTGCACATCATTAACGAGTTCGGCCCGGTTGGATTGCACAATGCTGCCGATAATTCCCTTACCAGGTTCTGGCTGACTGTGGTCAAAAAACACTCCAAATTCGGCAATGATTTCAAACGCAGTTGCATCTCGATTCAAAAGCAAAATCATCCCCGCAGATGATTCAATTAATTGACTCAATTCTTGAAGCACAAGTTGGGCAATCTGTCGCGTATCTAAACTTGTTGTCAGTTGAGTCGAGATATCGTCAAACAAATCAATTTCCTGATATCGCTCTAACAATTCTTTGGCGAGTACTTTCTTCTCAGCTTCCTCCTTTGCCAGAAATGAGAGCAAATTTGCAAGTATAGTTGCCTGTTCTTCTCCAACAACCCAACCGATGATTTCTCCTGAAACCTCGATTGGATAACGGTTTTCTACTGTTTGCTCTCCAATACTAATTAGTTTCGTGCCGTCTACTAGTTCAACATCAATTGCGATGTTGAACTGATAGACTAAGTTATGAATAAGAGATGGCAACTCTTTTTTGTTGAACATCTTTCTAAGGCTAAGTGCGGGCATGAAACACCTCATCTAGAGCAGGTTGCAAATTTCTCACAATCAGTGTTGGTTCGTTGGCGTAGTTTCTCATCGAGAAAAATACAGTGTATTGCAACCTCCTGCCACCTTCAACGTCGCTATCCATACTCCTTTGCATAAGCAAGCAAGAGCTACCATCTCCCAAGAAGAGAGGAATTTTCATACAAATCTAGGGATATAACAGTTTAGTAATTAAGGCTAGTTTTCCCAAAAACCTTAGCGATATAACAGCGAAGTCGAACGGTAGCAAATACCTTTAAACTCTTTACCAGAGGCATTTTTCTGTTCTTATAACTAGCTTAATATTTGATAGGTTCTAAAATAACTATAAGTAAAAACTTATTAATTAGATAAAACCATAGATTTTCATCTATGGTAAATTTGTGTCTCTTGTTACTACTCCTGATAAATTGGGAATTAGCTTTTTTGAGTATAAAAGTTAGCGTATTTATGAGAGTAGAATAATCGCCTTTAGTGTACCAAAAGAAGCTGCGATCGCAGCTTCTTTTGGTGATTTTAAAAAGTATTTAGGTAGGTGCTAGTTTTAGTTAGATCCGAGAGTAGCGAAAACGAAGTCTGAGTAGCCGTAGCCAGCGTAACCACATTTGTGCAGGTTGTTCAAAGAAAGTAAAAATATCACCGAAACCCAAATTAGTTTTGTGATGATGTAACCAGTGTCTTTCAGGAGTAGTAATAAATAGAATTTGGCATAAAATATTTACAGGCTTTGAAGTTTGCCAACCCAGTACACTTATATGTCTCCACCATACATGTAATTGACCAAGCAGTAATCCAGAAATCACGCCAATAGGAGAAAAAGACCACAGGACTACTGCTATAAGTACATAAGGCAAAGCTCCCAAGATACCATCTAAAAGAACCTGGGGATTAAAAGTCAAAATAGCGTAGTGGCGGAAGTCTTTTTTCCAGGAGTGGTGCGTTTTTAAATGAAGGCTACCAAAAACGTGCTCGGGTACGTGGTAAAAAAATGTAGATAGAAAATCGCCAACAAACAGTAACAACCAAGCAACAGCGATAGCCTCAAGCATTTGTACTCCTCAAGAATAATTAAGAAAACTCCACAGAAAATATGCAAATGTCATGCTGTAGGCGTAGACACCTGTTTTGCGCTATGCAAGTAGCACCTGTGTCTCTCATGAGTCTACCCTCCAGTTAATTTGGCTCAGAGTATATGTAATTGGATCAGTTGCAGTTTCATGAATCTTCGATCCTTAATGCAGTCAACAGCAACTTGTAAGAACCTCCAATTTGACTTCTAGCTCTGGGTTAATGGTATTAATACCTCTAAAACCCGATGTAAATACAGTACTTTACTATAGTTACTACACAATCTTCTTACTAAGGCATACAGCATAAGCAAAGGTTGAGTTAAGCTTGGTAAAAATTTAGGTTAAGGATTTCTGCAATATTGTTAATTCTAAATTTATTGCAATTAAGCTTGAACGATGACTCAATTTATAACGATCTAAATAGATATTATGCCAATATCAATTGAGTTTTTGAAGTGAATCAAGTAGGTTTATAAATTAACTGAATATCTGTAAAATTTGCAGCATCTATAATTAATTAGATGCCATAGATATTTTCTATAAATCGAGTAATAATATCGCTTTAAATTTACACTTTCAACGATTAATAAACATTAAAAAGATAGGGAAAATTTGATAATTTATCTTTATTTGCCAAGTGCGTTTGAATTTCCTTACTCTAGACCATTCGTTCGCTCAAGTTGTAGACACTGGCAACTTTATGTGTCACCCTTGTTTTGTGGTTACTGCTGCGTATAGCTTGCTACGCACAGCGAACGGGGTATGCATTAGACTACAGCCTAAGCTAAGAGATATAAAAAATTAAATGATAGAGTACCAAAGATTGATTCTTCCTTTATCATTTATAGACAAGTTAGTAAATCAAGAAAGCACACCTGCAATATTTATTTACAATGTGTCCGATTAAAAGGGTGCCTCAATATATCCAAAATTTAGGTTACTTTCCAGTTGGAAGGTAAAATCAGGATTTGAAGTTATGATTACACGATTTATCTATTTCAGTATGAACAAAAAATGGGCGGTCAAACGAATCACTATAAACCTGGCCTCAAATGAAGCCAAAAACCTTGAAAAATATTGTGAACAGACAGGCAGACCAGCAACGGATGTCATCAGAGAACTTATTCGAGCCTTGCCACTGACAAAATAAAAGTAGATTTGCGAACTATTTCACCCGTTGATTTTCAAGATATAACTATTAAAATTTGGTTGAATTGGAGGTCTTAAAGTAAGAGGTAGTAATTTTTTGTGATGATTGAGAAGAACGTAAAAATTTAATTTCTGGCACGCTGCGCTCATTACTGCGAGCGCAGCGTGCCAAAAAGAAGATAACATGAGCGCTATTATTGAGTTGCACAATGAGGAGTGAGAGAATATTTTTTTTGGTTCGGTGACTATATTGTGTCGTCATCTTCGTCAGAAAATAATCTCTAACCCATATTGTTTAAAATTTTCGCCACAAACAATAGCATTGAGGTAGCAAATATACAGTCGTGAGGATCTAATCTATGATTACTGCTCTTGCGATTACTCACATCAGGTAAAATTGGAAACCTTTGTCCAAATCTGTACTTCTACTTTAGCTATAACTCTTCTGGAATACCGCTTTTCAGACTTAGCGTCAACGTTGGACAGCTCAAGGCAAAGCTTGAATGAGTTCTCGAATCACGTCTATTGCTAGTTTGCCTGTCTGTTCACAATACTTTTCAAAGTTTTGAGCTTCATCTGATGTCAAATTGATAGTGATTCGCTTAAGCGCTCTTTTTTGACTGGAGGTGGTCAAACGGGGAAATTTAAGTGCAGCAGTTTTATTCATTGATTGATAAGCTAGATATATAGAAACTTTCCTTATCAAGATTGCCAATTTTTAGCTGTATTTACCAGTGAAAATCGGGATTTTGAGATTGAACTTAAGCTTTACTCCCAAAAATATTACTGAGAATATTAGGTATTAAATTACTAATACCATACGTAATAAATCTACTATCACCAAATGTAAGAAGCTTTCGGCTAAAAAGATGATGTTAGCAATGTCCTACAGTCCAGATAGTCTGTTGAGCAAGCAGCGTTGAATTACCGAGATGAGTGGATGATAAAGGTAGCTTTTATTACTATTTATTTTGGTAATATGCCTATTTTAAATCTTCTGCAACATAAGATTATTCGTTTGTTATGGCTATTACCCTATATCTATAACAACCTAGTAGATAATTCCTTTTAATAAAAAGTGATTAAACGAACAGTGAGTTAATACATGACTTTACAGAATTGGAGACGTAAGCGTGGCGTTGCACTTACTACCAAGGGTTTACAAAAAATTAAAGAAGCAAAGCATCAGTTAGAAGCAAAAGAAAATTTTGGAAATCGGTATACTCTTGAAGAAATGAGTGTACGTTCTGGTTTATATTCCGCTACCATCTCGAAAGTATTGAATCGGGAGGGAGGAGTTGACAAACAGACTATTGAGAAGCTTTTTTCCGTTTTTAACTTAAAAATAGATAAAAGTGACTATTCAAGCTCAAATACTCGTTTAGATTGGGGAGAGGCTATCTTTAACTCCGCTTTTTATGGGCGTGTAGAAGAACTTATTACATTAGAGCAATGGATTCTTAATGAGAACTGCCAATTGGTTGCACTCTTGGGAATAGGAGGTATTGGAAAAACAGCACTGTCTGTAAAGTTTGCTCAAAAAATTCAGGACAACTTTGAGTATGTGATTTGGCGATCGCTACGAGAAGCACCACCTGTTAAAATTATTCTAGGTAACTTAATTCAATTTTTATCTGACGAACAGGAAACAGAAAGTAACTTACCAGAAAGTTTTAGCGATCGGGTATCGCGACTACTCTATTATTTACAAAATTATCGCTGTTTAGTATTCCTTGATAATGCAGAATCAATTCTCCGCAGTGGTAGCCGCGCCGGACTTTATCGAGAAGGATATGAGGAATATGGTGAGCTTTTAAGACGGGTGGGAGAAGCAAATCACCAAAGCTGCTTAGTGCTGACTAGTCGTGAAAAACCCAGAGAAATAGCATTTTTGGAAGGACAAGCACTACCTGTTCGCTCATTGCCACTGAGTGGATTGAAGGTAGCCGAAGGGCAAGAAATTTTAAAGCTCAAGGGGCTATCGGCAGCAGAGGATGAATGGAAATTAATGATTGAACGTTACGCAGGCAATCCATTAGCTTTAAAGATAGTTGCCACAACCATTCAAGATATCTTTGATGGTAATATGAGTGACTTTTTGCAACAAGACACGGCTGTTTTTGGAGACATTCGCGATATCTTAGAGCAGCAGTTTGAGCGCTTGTCAGATTTAGAAAAGGAAATAATGTATTGGCTAGCGATTAATCGTGAGCCAATGGCACTTCCAGAATTGCGAAATGATATTATATCACCAGTAGCACCAGCAAAATTACTAGAGGCTGTAGAATCTTTAGGAAGGCGATCGCTAATTGAGAAGGCTTCTCTACGAGACCCTGCGCGTAGCTTGCTTTCCCGTAGGGGTACGCTAATGCCAACGCCTACGTTGATTGAAAAAAGTAAAGCACTATTTACACTTCAGCCTGTAGTCATGGAGTATATGACTAGTAGATTGATAGAAGAAGTCTGTGAAGAAATTGTTACTCAGAATATTGATTTGTTTAGGCGTCATGCTTTGATAAAGGCGACTGGTAAAGACTATGTTAAAGATATTCAGGTTCGCCTTATCCTTAAACCAGTCATAGATGGCTTGCTTTACGACTTAAGAAGCAAAAAAAATATTGAAAGTCAGTTAACTCAAATTCTTGCAACACTGCGAGAAGAATCTCCGCTAGAACCAGGGTATACGGCTGGCAATATTCTCAATCTGCTTTGTTATTTAGAGACGGATCTAAGTGGCTATGATTTTTCTTATCTGACTGTTTGGCAAGCAGACCTACGCAACGTAAATTTACACAATGTAAATTTTGCTCATGCCAATCTAAGTAAATGTGTTTTTGCTGAAACCATAGGGGGGATTCACTCAGTGGCATTCAGCCCTGATGGAAAATTTTTAGCGACAGGAGATACTAATAATGAGATTCGCCTGTATCAGGTTGTGGATGGAAAACAACTGCTTACCTGCAAGGGGCACAAGGGTTGGATTTGGCCAGTTACCTTTAGTCCCGATGGTTGTGTTCTCGCTAGTGGCAGTGACGATCAAACAGTGAAGCTGTGGGATACTAGCAGTGGGCAATGCCTCGCAACCTTAGAAGGTCATAGCGGTGGAATATGGTCTGTTTCCTTCAGTTCGGATGGTAAAATGCTGGCAAGTGGCAGTGAAGACACAACGGTGAGGTTGTGGGATGTCGGCAGCGGTCAATGCATTAAGATTCTACAGGTATCCAGTCGGGTGTGGGCAGTCGCATTTAGTCCTGATAGTACAATACTTGCAAGTGGAAATGACGATCACACGGTGAAACTATGGGATATCAGCGTTGGTCAATGTATCAAAACCTTGCTGGGACACACCCATAGGGTGCAGTCTGTTGCCTTTAGCTTGGATGGTTCGCTAGCTAGTGGTTGTCATGACCAAACATTAAGGGTGTGGAATATCAGCAGTGGTCAATGTCTTCAAATTCTGCAAGGTCATACTGACTTAATAAATTCAGTTGCCTTTAGTTTAGATGGTCGTAAGTTGGCAAGTGGGAGTGATGACCAAACAGTTAAGCTATGGGATGTGAGTACAGGTGGATGCATCAAGACTTTGAAAGGACATGGTAGCAAGGTGTGGTCAGTTGCCTTTAATCCTAATGGTACAACGCTAGCGAGTGGTAGTGATGACCAAACGGTTAAGCTGTGGGATTTGAGTACAGGTGGATGCCTCAAGACCTTCCAAGGTTACTGTAATGGGATATGGTCAGTTACCTTCAATCCCCAAGGCACCATGCTGGCTAGTGGTAGTAGTGACCAAACGGTGAGGTTATGGGATGCCAGCACTGGTCAATGCCTTAAAACATTGCGGGGGCATAGTAATCGGGTTACATCAGTTTCTCTTAACCCAGACGGTAGCATCCTTGCTAGTGGTAGTGAGGATCTAACGGTGAAACTATGGGATATTAACACCAGTAAATGTCTTAAAACTTTGCACGGACATAGTAATAGAATATTATCAGTCGCTTTTAGTCCTAATGGCACGATGCTGGCCAGTGGTAGTGAAGACCAAACAATAAGACTGTGGGATGTTAGCACTGGGCAATGTTTGCGGATTCTGGAGGGACAAACTCATCGGGTATGGTCAGTTGCTTTCAGCCCAGACAGTCATACATTAGTCTGCGGTTGTCACGATCAAACAGTAAGGCTGTGGGATGTTATTACTGGGCAATGTTTGCGGATTCTGCAAGGTCATACTGACTGGATCTGGTCAGTTGCTTTTAGTCCTGATGGTACAACATTGGTAAGTAGCAGCGGTGACCAAACAGTAAAACTATGGAATGTTAGCACCGGATTGTGTCTTAAAACTTTGTATGGGCATACTAATTGCGTATATTCCGCTGCTTTTAGTATGGATGGTTGTACATTAGCAAGTGGTAGCGGTGACCAAACTGTGAAGCTGTGGGATGTCAGCACAAGCAACTGCGAGAAAACTTTATCAGCACACACTAAGTTAACCTGGTCAGTTGCTTTTAATCCTAAAGGTAATACTTTAGCTAGTAGTAGTGAAGATGGAACAATTAAGCTTTGGGATATATTGACAGGTGAATGCCTGAAAATTCTTTTTAGCTCTAGACCTTATGAAGCCATGAACGTTACTGCTATTACAGGTGTAACTTTGGCGACTATTACCACTCTAAAAGCTTTAGGAGCGGTTGAGCATCAAGATAGATAGTATTTTAATACTACTACAGTGATTGTTCATTTGTTCTTCATTCAATATCTTGATTCAATCTCTTGAGATGCTCTAAAATTCTACACTTTTTGTTGATAAGATAGATGTTTCTGAAGCAAGTAAAATTGCGAACTTGCTACCTTCACCTTCATCTACCCTGCCTTACTGTGCAGTATATCCTCCATCAATCATCATATTATGACCCGTGATGAAGGAAGTCGCATCTGAGCACAACCAAACCACCGTTTTTGCAATCTCTTCAGGCTTGCCAATACGCCCTATTGGATGCGCTGTTGGAAGTTGAGCAATTAAATCTACGGGAAGACTAGCTAGCATATCAGTTTCCGTAGCACCTGGACTCACGACATTGACTCGGATACCAGATTTAGCATATTCTATTGCTGCGGTTCTAGTTAGAGTAATGACTGCGCCCTTTGTGGCTGAGTAGATGGCATAACCAGGTACACCAACGACAGCACCGACAGAAGCCACATTTACGATCGCCCCGCTGTTCTGTTTGAGCATCGCCCTGATTTCGTACTTGAGGCAGAGCCACGTTCCTTTAAGATTTACATTAACCAGACGATCCCAGTCTTCTTCTGAGATATCATCAGTGATTAAGCCGGGATTGCCCCCAATCCCAGCATTATTGCAAGCGCAGTCTAGACGACCATAAGTTTTTACAGTTTTATCGACCAGTGCCTCTACTTCAGCAGCATTTGAAACGTCGGTCTTAACAAAAATAGCTTCACCTCCGATCTCTTTTATCAGGCGCACAGTCTCCTCACTTTCGACGAGCCGACGACTAGCAACCACAACTTTTGCTCCAGCACTGGCAAATGCGATCGCACTCGCCCGACCAATACCTGATGAGGCCCCTGTAACCAGCGCGACTTTCCCATTTAATTGACCTGTCATAGGTGTGTTCCTTCCCTTTTGATTGCTTTGTTTTGCACCAACTGAACTATTTGCGTTTCTGTAGCGATACTGCACCTACACTAAAAACTAAAACTCCTAACACAGCAGAAGGTTCAGGGACAGGCACTGGCTCAAGGGCGGAAAACGCTAATTTTCCGATTAGCTGATGAGTGGCAGTCGTAGGATGGACTTCATCCCAGAACAAAAACTTGTCTGGGATACACATAACTGGCTGTGTGGTAATTTCAATAGGCACCACTGGTGAATCTCCGATGCACGAGTCAGTTCCATTTGTAAGATTGAATTCCTCCGGCTTTGCAATAATCCGATTAAAAAGAGAATTAACATCAAGAGAAATAATGTTGACATTAGGGTTTAGTTCCTGACTCAAAAGTTTGAGGTTTGTAGTCAAGCTGGAATTATGTTTACTGGTAAAAGTGCTAAGTAAGCTAGAAATTTGACTATTGCCACTTGTAACTGGAAACTTTCCTAAATCTGGCAGATTCAACACCATAATATCTCTAGCTCCAACAGCAGCAAGCGATTTTACCGCCGTTGATAAATTTGTCACACTCTGGGTAGGGTTGGGAGTGCCTTGGAAAAAGTAATCTAAATAATCATTAACACCCGCCCACAAAATGTAAAGGGAGTTTGGATCGGCAGACAGATTTGCTGTTGTAAAGCTGTTGATTTGTTGTTGTAATCCTGGTAGAGTGCTGATTCCGATATTCTTCAATCCTGTAGTTGCGCCACCAAAGGCAAAGTTGGTCTTCGGATTGAAAGTTATCCCTAGATCGGAGGCGAGATATTCCACCCAAACCGAACCATTGGAAAAACGTTCATTAAAGTAAAGTGGATTTGGGGGAACGATTCCGTTAGTTGCATTAAATACATTACCCGTATCGGAAAAGCTATCTCCAAAAACATAAATCTCGTCATAATCTTTTGCCGAGACTTTGAGCGGAAATATCAAAAATAACAGGTAAAAGCCCGCCGCCAAAATTTGTTTTTGCACGATCGACTACTGGATATGCTTTAAATCTTGATAGATAACTTTAACAAAAAGTGAAGCTACGATCTAAAGAACTTTTCAGTGCTGATTCAGATTCGCCCTGATTTGGAACAAGACCTAGCGCCACGTTACCCCAACGCATTACACTTGCAGAGGCGACTCCTGCTGCACCAAAGCCATAAATGAGAACCAAATCATTTTCACGAATTTTACCCATCTGTGCAGCGTGATAAAGATTGGCTACAGTAAGTACCGGCCCAATATTAGCGTACAGAGGGTAGAGATTAAGGGTACGCTCTGAGTCAATACCAAGTACACGTACACAGAAGCTTGAAAACCAAGCTGTGGCTGTATTGAAAAGGAAAAAGTCAATTCGATCGAGAGTTAAATCGGCTGCCGAGATAGCACCTTCGCAACAGGTACGTAAAAGCTGAGTCGATTCTTCACTGAGCGCATTTTTTGCGTCCTTGTTCAACTGCATCCGAATTCGTGGATTGCCTTGCTTGTTTTCTCTAATATTTAAGGTTAATAAGTCACAGAAACAACTTGTATTCACAGTTTTTGTACTGAGTATTCCTTGGTTAGGTTTGACTGAACCGACAACGAAGGCTCCAGCACCATCACCGAGAAACCAGGAAACAGTATCTTCCTCATCGACAAAGCGAGAGTAAGTGCAGGAAATTACTACCAGTACATTGCGGTACTCACCTGCTTGTACCAAAGCACAAGCAGTTTGCAATGCTACTGGGGTAACACCACACGCTCCATCAAGATTCCATGCAGCGCCTTGCAGTCCCAGTTTTTGGGCAAGGAAGGCGGCATTACCAAATCCGATTTGTTCGGGCCAAATCGAGGCTACGAGCATGAGATCGACTTCTTCAGGATTAAGCTTCGCTGCTTTGAGAGCATCACGAGCTGCACGCTCTTCTAGCATCAGCGATGATTCACCTGGAGCAAGTACCCGCTGTTCGACAGTACCACGAAAAGGATCTGACAGATATGGCAACATCTCCAAATCAAACTCGTTGCTGGGGGTAGAGCCAGCAAGCGAAAACAGCCTTCCCAAGCTTTTTTCCTCGACTTGAGCAACTATATCTGGGTATTTCTCTCTGTAATAATCTTTTGTACGTCTGATGCTGGGAAAACTAACTGCGATCGCGCGAATACCTACTGAATGATGCACCATGAAAATCTCCTCTTAGTAATTCGTAGCACCTTGTGCAATCAGATTGTCAACATGACTCCTAATTGGTGCAAGCCGGGTTGGGTCAATTACTACGTCAACAACATACGGACAGGTCGAGGCGATCGCTTTCTCCAAAGCTGCCTGGATTTCAGGTTCTGTTTCAACGCGGATGCCGTCAGCTCCCATTCCACAAGCTATCTTGACAAAATCCGCCTGCGGAATCTCTACATCTACACCTTGGAAGCCTAGCAAAGTCATCCCCTGGTCGCACATACTATAGCGCCCATCGTTTAGTACAATCCAAACGGCAGCGATCTGGTATCTTACAGCCGTGCTTATCTCATTGTTCATTAGCATGGCACCGTCTCCAACTATGGCGACGGTCTTACCATTGCGTACCAGTGAAGCACCCACGACGCCTGTGACGAAATGACCCATAGATGCAAACCTGGTACTGACTCGGAAACGACCTGGTTTGGCAAATCGCAGTAAGTTAATTGCCCAAGCTAGCGAGTTTCCTCCTTCAGCCATGACAACCGCATCGCTTCCTTCAACTATTTGCCGTTGAATTGCATCCATGAGTACTTCCGGTCGCACTGGGCCCTCTGCGCGTGGATTAAGTATTACAGGCTTAGAACAAGGCAGCAACATTTCTGTTAACTGATTTGGGTGTTGTGGAAAGTTCTTTAGCAGTGCCTTTACAAACATTCCCACATCGGACTGAATGGCAAAGGTTTCGGCAGATGGATATGCAGTTCCTGGAACCTCTGGGTCGATATCGATATGCACGAAGCCTCGTTTTGGAATCATTGCAAAATTCCAGAACGAAGTCCATTCACTGAGGCGCGTTCCTAGCACCAACACTCGTAAAGGTCGTTGTTCTTGCATATACGTTAAAACTGACGTATCTCCGGCAAAACCTGTAACACCAACAAATTGAGGATGGTTTTCGGGAAAAATGCCTTTGCCCCGAGGCGAACACATTACCGCCGCTCCCGTTGCTTCTGCAAGTTGACGAATTTCTGCTGCTGCACCCCGCGCACCAAAGCCGACCCAAATGGCAAATGGTCCTTCTGAAAGCAACCGCGTACATTCTGCAATAGTTTCCTCATTTACGGCTGCGGGAGCAAAAGAGAAAGCCACTTGTGGCAATGATGTCTTAACTGAACTAGTTTGGATATTAGTCGAGATATTTAAGTGTGCGACAAAACCATCTGGTCGGGCTATACCAAGTGCCAACCGTCGATGAACTTTTGACAGTTCATCGCTGCATTCGAGAGTCGTCGCATAATGAAACAGTGGTTCTGATGTGAACAGTCCCTCACTAGGCATGGTGTAAGTGCTGGTTTCTTGGAATGCCCACCTTCCACGCTGCGATGCCGATGTGGAAGGCGACAGAAGAATAACTTTAGCACCTTCCCAACGTGCAGCAAACAAGCCAGTTAATGCATTGGTAATCCCTGGACCAGTTGTAGTGAATACCACAACTGGGCGATCGCTAGCAAAATACGCCTCAATGGCTGCAAAAGCGGCTCCAGCTTCATGGCGAAAGTGCAACACCTGGATAGAACTTTGATGTAATGCAGCCCACACTGGCGCGATCGCACCTCCCGAAACACCAAAGGCATACTGCACCCCCATATCTTCCAGGATTTTTACCACTGCCTCCGCTACCGAAAAAGTTTCGGATGGCTTGCTATTAGATGGCTGTTTACTTGAGTTTAATTGTTTAGTGGTATTTGCTTGTGTATCCTGAAATTTCACATCCATACAAATTATACTTAGGAATAATTTCCTTTTTGGAATAACTATTATCCCACACCTAAACTTAGTAATCTTGTATTATCAATGTAATATAAATTTGTTTGGATAACGCCCATACAACTTCGGTGAGTACTGCTTTTAACGCAGGTATAACAGTAAAACTACCTTGGCGGTTCACTTCGCCAATCTTTGAGCAACCTATAAGTTCCGCATTGCTCTGATATAGAAAAAATGTTTAGAGACTTCGAGAACAGTGGATGTGGCGATGCCTGCGGTGGCCACTGAGCTTCTTGCCTTGAGCGTCTCGCTAAAGCGAAAGCTCCGCTAACGCGTAGCGTCTGTAGAGAAGCCGAAAGGTGTCGAAGTGCGGACTGCGCCAACGCGGACGACTTCATCCGTCTTTTGGTTTGTGAAAACTGAACGCTATCAATCAAGCTTTGGAGTATAAAAAAGTGATTGAATTAAATCAGTATAAGGCTTTAACTTTCGATTGTTACGGAACCCTAATTGATTGGGAAAATGGCATCTTAGGGGTGCTAAAACCATTTCTGCTGGCACATAACACTAATTTGGATGACGAGCAAATTCTTGATATTTTTGCTGAATTTGAAGCAGAACTCGAAATTGGAGAATATATCAAATATCGAGAAGTTTTGCAAAGAGTAGTCCAGAAATTTGGTGAACGATTTGGCTTTGAGCCAACTGCTGACGAACTAAATTCACTTGCCGATTCGATTCAGCATTGGCTGCCTTTCCCCGATACAGTTGAGGCACTTAGAACTTTAAAGCAAAAGTTTAAGCTGGTAATTATCTCAAATGTAGATGACGATCTCTTTGCTTTCTCGGCAAAGCACTTGGAGGTGGAATTTGACAAGGTAATCACAGCAGAACAGGCAAAAAGCTACAAACCTGCCTTCAACAACTTCAGACTGGCGATTGAGAGAATTGATTTGCCGCTAGAGCAGATATTACACGTTGCTGCTAGTGTATATCATGATATCGTCACAGCCAAATCTCTAGGATTATCAACAGTCTGGGTAAATCGTCGAGCAGAACAAGGGGTTAGTGCGAGTTTACCAGCAGTCACTCAACCTGATTTAGAAGTGCCTGATTTGAAGACTCTCGCGGCTTTAAGTTTACAGTAATTTGCTGATTTGAATTTAACCACGAGAGGAACAAAAAGTAGAACGCATTTAGATAGACAGATGCCAAAGAACGAATTTGTTGTTACAGCACAAGCTTTGGTGGTTAGGACATCAACAGACGATAAAACTTAGACACAAAAAGGCTTTTCACCCAGTCTCCAGTCCCCATTACCCCTTATCCCCAGAGGGGGCCCCACCATCCCCAGTCCCTTGCTATAAAAAACTAAACAGGGATTGCAACATAGATTGATTCTGTCTTACTCTAGAAAAAATACTACGTCAGTTTAATGTTCTTAAACTTTGGGAACCACAGCATATAACTGGCTTTTTTTCCTGTGCGCCCTGCCGATCGCCTTGTTCAATAAAACACTTTGATAGCCTAAAACGATGAAAGCATCTGCTAATTTTGACTTTGAAGACGAAAAATTCAATGCACCGCCTTCGCAAGTCCTTCCCTGGTGTCAGATGATTAATCCTCGGTATGGCACAGATGGTATACAATCTCACGGTTTGGCGATTAAGCTGGATAATGCCAATGCTGTTGGCTTTGTACCAGATGATAATTGGCAGCAAGTTGAGCATGAATTTAGCTCTGGAGTAGAAACAGTCTTTATTAGCGCTACTCCACGCTTGGTCATAGTGCGCCGGGGGCCATTGTCTGTTAAAGACCGGGAAAGTGGACTAAAACTGGGTACGCTCAAAGATAATTATGATGCTTTTTTAGCCGACAAACTTAAATTTAAAACCTTTACTCGCTATCTAATTTTTCTAGTGGGTGAAAATAAAAAGTTTTTACATGAATCACCACTACAACTAACTCTCAATGGTGCAGCCGGAGCGAGTTTCAGCAAAACCTACTGCGAATATCAACAAGGCAGAGTAGTAGGTGGATTCGTGGCTGAACTAGAAAAAGCTTATGCTATCTACCGCAAGCAACCTTTGACACCAAAAGGGCCTTTGTTCCACGCTCACGGGATTTTTTGTCCGATCGTTGAGTGTGAAGAAAGAGGAATTGAACCAAATACAGTTTTGGTAGCTTCAACTGTGGACTATAAACATCCCACCGTAGGGACTTTAACGCAATATTTAATTGCTTCCGATGCTCTGGAGTCTGCAATGATTTGTAAGACTTTTGAAGAATACAAAGATTTTGGCAAGGAACCTGTAAAATCAGAAACCCCTAAATTGGCAATGGCAGGAGTTTCCAACTCTTACGTTTATGCTGATGAAGATGATTTTGCTTATCCGCCGTATTAAGGAAAGTGAAAAGTTAGGAGTGATGAGTGATGAGTTTTGAATTAATAACTTCTAACTTCTAACTCCTAACTCCTAACTTCTAACTCCTAACTTCTAACTTCTAACTTTATTCTTTGAGCAGCAAATAATATAATGAACCATTACCGCCTGTGACACCAGCGCGATCGCCCGCTAGTTTACCAGACCCCATGAAATAATCCACCCGGCCCGGCCCTTTGATGGCGCTTCCTGTATCCTGGTCAAGCACAAAGCGACTGACAGTACGCCTCTGGAGTTTGCCACCACTGGCAGGATAGGGAAATGAGTTGTAAATCAGGGCTAACGCTCCCGGTGGCATGAGAGACTTATCTGTAGCAATGGAACGTTCTGCTGTCACTGGCACATGAATACTACCAGTAGCACCTCTACCGCTTGTTTCTTGGAAGAAAATAAATCGTTCCCAGCGCGGTAGATAATTGTTCAATTCCTGGGGCTTTTGTCGGAAATAAGCAATCAAACGTGGCATTGTTAATCCTTCCAGGGGAAGTTTGCCATCTTTGGCTAATTCTTTGCCGATACTAGTCCAAGGGTAATCAGTGCCGCCGGCATAGCCAATTGATGTTGTCTTGCCATTAGTTAATTTAATTTGGGCAGAACCTTGGATATGTACCATGTATGCATCTAGGCGATCGCGAAACCAAAGCAATTCTAAACCGCGTAATTTGCTCTTATTCCCTTTTAAACCATCTTTCCCTTCCAAATCAATTCGTTTTGGGTGGGGTTTCGGCCATTGGCTGAAATCAGGTGGTAGCCGATAAAGAGGATACTTATAGATTGCAGTTCTGACACGGCTAGCGGTGTAAACAGGTTCGTAGTAAGCAGTGAACTTAACAGTACCCTTGCCATCGTTGCCCACGGACTGGTAGAAGACAAATTCACGACTGACAGCAGCTTGTAATTGTGCTGCTGACTTAGAACTGACAACCAGTTGGCGGAAACGCAGCAAACTCCGGCGGACGCGATCGAGAGTGATTTCCTTGATCGGATAGTTTTGATATGCTGCGATCGCATCACCCTTTGTTAGATAAAGCAAACTGTTATCAATGGAAGCTAACAACGCTTTGCGATCGCCTATTTTACCTCTTTGACCCCAAATTTGCTCATCCCAACCCAAGCAAGTCGGCCGGAGTGTACAATCGCTTCCGATAGTGATTGGTTTTAGCGGCGGCGCGATCTCAGGAGCGATTGGTATTGGTATAGGTGGAAGATCGGGAGTCGTCGGTAGTGGCAAAGGCAGTAAGTTAGGAACCTGAGCAACAGCCGACCAGAGAGGGTTTACGAGGGCAATTCCTAGACTCAAGGAAAGCAAAGCAAGGGTTTTTCTCATCATTTAGTTGAATCTTTCAACACTAGAACTAAAAATAGGTTCTACCCGGATTGCCACAATCCGAGAAGGGCGTACTACCATATATTCCCCTTGAATATTTTTGATCGGTACGCTAATAAAGTCATTAGAAGCAGATTTTGGCACAAGTTCGCCGCTATACCATTTCTGAAACTCTTGAATAGTAGGAAAACGTACTTCTTCTCGGTGGCCGCTTTCCAGTAAGAGGTATACGGCATATTCATTTGCGGTTCTAGCCATAAAGTTGAATCATTTAAAAAACATTCAACCCATTGTTAACCACGTAACCCCCGAATGAAAAGGGTAAGCATACGGGAGGTTGGGAGCAAGGGAGCAGGGGGCGAGGGAGCAGGGGAGCAGGGGAGATGAGGGAAATGAGCAGACAAGGCGACAAGGAGATAAACAAAACTCTTAACTCTTAACTCTTAACTCTTAACTCCTAACTCAGCACTCAGCACTCCTAATGCCCAATGACTCTTCACTCTAGACGCCTAATCCTTTAAGCAGTTCCTTAAAAAAGTGTAAGTCTACCTTAGCTCTTGCATAACTCTCTAATCAACATCTGATAAGTCATTGACATTGTTGAAAAACAGTTATTCAGGAGGCGAAAATTATGAAACTTTACTATCGTGGTCTAAGCTACGAATATAACCAAAACAAAGTTGGCAGCAAAAAAACAGAACAGCCGTTTCAACCAGTTCCTCAAATTGGGCCAGTTTATAATTTGATGTACCGTGGTGTTAACTATTGTGTCGATCCAAATTCTAAATTGGCAGAAGTTTCTCTAGCACCAGTAGCCTATAAATTGAGCTTTCGGGGAATAACCTATTTTGTCAATAAAACTCAATTAGGAAAAGTTAGCGTAGTCTCTCAACCAACAACTACTTCAAAAGCTGAGGCACTGGCGATTTCTGAGGAATTATTAAAGCTTCAACAATAATATGCCTGCAAGCCGATCTGGAGTTTAATTAGTCATAAACTTGTAATGTAATCCTCAAAAAACCTTGCTTGAAATTTTGCCACTACCTACTTTCTGTCTGAACAAACCTTACCAAAGCTGGTAGTTGTGTCAAGATTAATTTGAGGAATTAAGGCTTGTAACACAATGTTAGGACAATTATTAGACGGACGTTACCAAGTCCTCCAGATATTAGGTGGAGGTGGATTCGGTCAAACCTACATAGCCCAAGATACCCATCGGCCAGGTTTCCCAAAATGCGTTGTCAAACACCTTAAGCCCGTCACTCGTAGTCCTGAATTTCTCAAAACTGCCAGACGGCTATTTACTAGTGAGGCAGAAACACTAGAACAACTGGGCTACCATGACCAAATTCCTCGGCTTTTAGCCTATTTTGAAGAAAACCAAGAGTTCTTCTTGGTGCAAGAGTTCATTGAAGGACATACCCTGAAAGCGGAACTATTCCCCAATCAACGTTGGCCAGAAGATCGAGTCATTCAACTACTCCAACAGGTTTTGGGTATTCTACAATTTATTCACAGCCACAACGTTATTCATCGAGATATCAAACCGGACAATATAATTAGGCGGCAACAAGACGGTAAGTTAGTGCTGATTGACTTTGGCGCTGTTAAACAAGTCCAAACTCAACTGCTCACAATTACAGGGCACACGGGAGCTACTATTATTATTGGTACTCCCGGATATATGTCTACAGAACAGGGACAAGGTAAGCCCCGCCTCAACAGTGATATTTATTCCTTGGGCATTATTGGTATACAATCGCTGACAGGGTTACATCCGATAAACTTTGAGGAAGACCCAGATACAGGAGAAATTTCTTGGCAGCATCAAGCTAACGTCAGTTCTGAGTTGGCATCTGTGCTATCTAAGATGGTGCTACATCACTTTAAACAGCGCTATCAGTCTGCGGCTGAAGTTTTACAGGTGCTTAAGGATCTCGATATTACAAAAGAAGCGCGATCGCTTCAACTACCATCTTCGACACCCAAACAGCAAGAATACGATCGTCAAGATTACCAGGTAGAAGCGCGATCGCTTCAAGTACCAGATTTTACACAACCACCTCAAACTTCGCTTTCTCAACAAAACTCAATTGGGTATCCGACTGCTTCTATTCTGTCTGGGGAAAGTTACAACCGCTTAGAAACAATTCTTTTAGAATTTGTCGGCCCCATCGCCTCAAGATTACTACGACAAGTTGCAGCATCAGCGTCCAATTTGGAAGAATTAATTAGTCAATTAGCCCTTCATCTTCGAGAAAATCAACAAATTGATTTTAAGAAGAAAACAACATTTCTACTAGAAAAATCTACTCTATTACAAGAACTTACTGTAAAATCCGACCAATCTGGTATTAACTCAAATAATTTAGCAAACCAAGAATCTCAAGTTATCAGTGAAAAATTTCTGGAAGAGTGCGAACGTGAGTTGGCTAATTTAATTGGGCCGATAGCTAAGTTTCTAGTGCAAAAAGCTATGAAATCTGCTGGACAAATCTCTCGTGCAGAATTTGTGAAAATTTTAGCATCACAAATACCTGAATCTCAAAAAGCTTTGCAATTTGAGCAACGCTTACTTTCTTGATTTTCTCAAAATTGCGTTTTTCTCTCTGTAAATTATGGATTATTAGCCTTAATTATTCAGCATTTCCAGAGCTATTTTCAAGCTAGCTTTCATCCGATTAAATGCTTCTGCTAACCCGCCAATTTCATCATGAGAACTTTCTTCAAAATCAGCGCTCATATCACCAATACTAACTTTTTGAGCTATTTTCTCTATTCTTCTGATACGCTGAATCACATATTTTTTAATTAAGAAGTTAATTAAGAAAACTACGAGCGCAAAGATCGCAATTAAAAGTCCCATTATCAATATCCAAGTTCGTGTAGCATTGGCAAAAATATCTTGAGAAGGAACAGAGATAATTTGAGCAGAAACAATCTGATTCAGTTGCCAGCCAAAACCATTTTCCGAGCCATAATTTAGCAACTGACTTTTAGGAGCTTGATCTGGTGTAGAATGGCATCGCAAACATTTTGCTTGTGTAATTTTTAGTGGTTGTGCAATGTAAAATACTTCACCTTCTGACAATTTACGAAAGCCTGTAATTTCTAGAGTATTAGGTTCGTTGCGAAAACGCTCCACAAGTTGAGTTTCAAAATTATCAGCTTTATCCGCTAAATTGGTTGGATTAAGTGTTGCATCCTTATGAAAAAAGTTTTGAAATTTAGGCTTTTTACGAAAATTTTCAAAAACCTCTTTAGAGGAAAAAGTTGGTACTACTTCAGGCGTGAATGTTGGGTTAGTATCTAATCTAGGTTCTAATAGGGGAGCAATACGATTTTGTGTATAATCTCTAACTGCATTCACCGTTTGGATGAGAATCTCCGCTTGAGAACTGACTTCATTTTGCGCTCTCTCTTGAAGTACACTGGATAAGGCAATGCCACTTCCTAAAATACTGATGATGAAAACTAATATTAAAAGCAAGTTAAATTTAGCACCTATTTTTAAGTTTTTTAACGTAATGTTGTTTAACATAACCTAAGCAACGAAGGTGGCCTGTGAGTTTGTCTAATATTTATTTATACCTGTTAGAAAGCATCTCAACAATATCTAAATAAATATTAATTGTTTACTGCAATATAACCTTTTTAGGCAGCAGTAAAATTTATCTAAATTAGTCTTGAAAGCCAAATCATTTCCTTAACCATAATTAGTAATGTTTGTGCGATTTCCCCGTCGTTTATTTCTGTTTCATCTACTAGGTTTTACATTTGCTGCCTGCAAACCACAAAATGGAGATGGAGTTGAGGGTACGTTAACTATTGGTGTAATCAACTATGGTGGAGGCGAACAGATAATTAATCAATATGCTAAATTTAATAGTTACTTAGGTGAAAAAACAAACTCATATATTCAGTTAGAGCCTGTTTTTAATGAAAATAGAGCGGTTGAGCGCCTTGATGCTCGTGCTTGGTCATTGGTATTTGCTCCACCAGGTTTAGCGGCTATTGCGATCGCACGTCACCAATATGTTCCTCTATTTCCTTTAATAGGTATTAGTAATTTACGTTCAATCTTCGTTGTTCGCAAAGATAATCCGATAACTGACTTGAAACAATTGCAAGGCAAAACAATAGCTTTAGGACAGTTGGGTTCAGCAACAGGATATTATTTTCCTCTTTACAATCTTTATGGTACAACACTAGCTGAGATATTGTTTGCGCCCACACCTCAAGCAGCACTGGAATTGGTCGCTCAAGGAAAAGCGATCGCCTGTGCCGTCTCTGAGGCGGAATTAAGTCTCTATAGTTCGCAGTTGGCGCCGACCGAATTCCGCATACTATTTAAAGACCCTCACTATGTACCATTAGGTGTGGTCTTGATTGGGCCGAATGTAGAACGTAACCGTCAAGAATTTATCCGCAAAGTCATGAGTGAATCGTCTTCAGATTTAGCTCAAGAAGTGGGGTATGTACCCAATGGACAAGTACCAGATTACAAATACATGATTTCTGTGGTCGATCGGGTAAGTTCAATTAGTTCTAAGCTGCAAAGTAAACCTGTTCGTTTATTTTAATTAAAGCAATAACAATACTTTCAGCCTTTGTTTTCTCAAAAATCTTCTTCTAATGCTCAAATACCTTAGTTTCACTCAGTCGGCGAGCGGGTGTTCCGGGTTTGCACCCAAGTTGATGAGCTCCGGCGGCTCGACGGACAGTACGCTGACGCACTGGTCGCAAACCACCAGGAACTCCCGCAGACCGGTGAAGCACAACGGGGAGTTGAAGTCCTGGCGGTGCGACTCCAACTCCTGCCAGCCGCCCTCGTGAACCTCGTACAACCACCCGTTGCCCGCGTGGTAGCTGTCCCAGAATTCGCACAGGTCACGCTCGTCCAGCACTCGGAACCCGGCCGGCCGCCGGAACACCACACGGGCGAGCACGAACCCCGGCCCCTGCACCTCGACGGTTAGTCCATCGGCGTCGTACCACAGCGACCGTACGACGACCCGCTTGTATCGGGCGGCAGGCGGATACGGGGTACACCTCGGAGGCTTCATCGGTCGAATACTCTCTTTCACCAAACTAACTAAGACTTGGTTAATATAAGTTTTAAATGCGTTTTTATGATTTCCACCTTTAAAACTCATTGCACCAACAATCTCACGGGTTGCGATCGCCCCAATAATAGTTATATTTTTACCACGTTTGTCTGGACGAGCACCGTGTGCTCTTTTTCCCTTTAACGCCCTAGCATAGAGCCTAGTCATGTTTTAGGAGTGCTATAGTTTTATTTTTGGTAAGTAAGTATTATCTTGTATATCTTGCTCAAAAAAACAATTTGAATCGTGCTAGCTGGTTTTTAATCGTCTCTGTCAGGATTTTGTCCAGTTCTGTAGTGTCTTGGAATTGCAAAATTTGCTGTGTCGGTAAGTCGAAGGGAAATTCACCTTCAAAATCTGGGCGTTGCATTTGCGCTAGTAGAATCTGTTCAGACCGCTTACTTTGGATGGCATAGCCAATCTCAATACAGACATTCGGACTGGGAATTAATTGGGGCGTTTCCTTACCATCAATACTAGCAATGGCGGTGGTGTCAGCTATAAATAACAAACTCTTACGGATTTTCCGCATGATTGTGCGGTTAATTCGGAAAGTAGCACCGCTAGGACGAGAGGATTCTATTAATGTTAGGGGAAGACGCGATCGCAAGTTTAAATTGTCTAAACTTTTTCGCAGTTCTTCTTTGAGAATATTCGTCGCTACGCCATACTCAGTTTGATAGGATAAAAAAATTGTTGGTTCTAACTGAGCTAACACCGCCTGTTTAGTGAAATAAATTTCATGACTAATTAAGTCAATGTTAGAGACGCAATAGCCGCCACTACCTTCAATATAAAATTCAATATTTTCCCCTTCCAAATAGCGCCCAAACCAAGTTGACTTTTTCACTTCGTCACTGTCTTCCAAAAAGTCTGCTCGCAATGCTGATTTCAGCAAGCTTTTTTTGCTTAAGCGAATGTCTGGCTGACGTTTTTCCAGTTCTGGAATCGGCTCATAATCCTGTAGATACCACGCTCTGAGCGCAATTATTGACATAAGGCGCTATTTTAACTGTTTCTCACTATTCAACTTCGTATAATCTTACACCCAGAGGAGTCCCTATTTCAGACTTCTCTTTAAACACAACAACACCCAAGCCTCTACTCCCTGAACTATCTCCTCTCTTTGTCGATCGTAGTTAGGGATGTACTAACTTCCATTGCTTTTGTAAACAAGTAATGAAAATCAGTTACAGTGCCCCCTAATCTTCTAGATTTGAGGAAACAGCAGTTTTCGCGTTGGGTGTTGCTGTATTTTGACGAGACAGATGTAAGTTAAACAGCGTCTTATACCTCTTACTAACATTTCAAACGCAGCTGTTATATCTGCCACGGGAAGCTTGTTTCTTAGCTTCAACTATTAGATTATCACTTGTAGCTGGGAGGGATTTATTTTGCAACTAAACTTTACTTTTAAATGATTTTTAATCAAATTCAATATATTGCACACCCTGGATCGCTGACAGCTATTTTTTAGCTGATATGTTAAGAAAATTATCATCTATCTTGTGGATGAATTTAAAAATTGCTCGGTCAATTTTTAAGTTTTGAAACTAACAATTGAGCATTGGTCAATCACCAAAAGTAATTCTTCGCCTGCGTCCTCATTCCCCACTTCCTATTGCTAGTTAACGATTTTGGCTGGAGGCTTGATGGGAATCTCAATCCAGAACTCTGTACCTTTGCCAGGTTCTGAAATGCACTCCATTATTCCCCCATGTTTTTCGACAATAATCTGATAGCTGATTGCTAATCCCAATCCTGTACCTTTGCCCACAGGCTTAGTAGTGTAAAATGGGTCAAAAATTCGCTTTTTCACCTCTTCATTCATTCCGGGCCCGTTGTCAGTAATCCGAATTAACAGACGAGAGTTGTCTGCTGAGACTTTAGTGGAAATCTGGATAGTTGGAATTGGGCATGAGTTATTCTCCTTGTCACCCTGCTTTTGCCACTCCCGACGCCCTACTTCCAGAGCATCTATGGCATTGCTGAAAATATTCATAAATACTTGATTCATTTGACCGGCATAGCATTCCACCCGTGGGATATTGCCATAATCTTTAATTATCTGAATGCGTGGAAATTCAGCATTTCCTTTCAGCCGATGTTGCAAAATTAATAAGGTGTTGTCAATGCCTTCATGCAGGTCAACGCGCTTGTTTTCAGACTCATCTAAGCGAGAAAAATTGCGTAACGACAACACTATTGAGCGAATGCGCTCGGTTCCTACTTGCATTGAGATCATGATTTTTGGCAGGTCTTCTACCAAAAATTCAAAATCGATCGCTTCGATCGCGGCTTGAATTTCACTATGGGGATGGGGATAGTATAACTGGTAGAGACGTAAAATTTCTAGCAGTTGTTCGGTGTAATCACTGGCGTGGCACAGATTACCGTAAATAAAGTTAACGGGGTTGTTGATTTCGTGGGCGACACCCGCCACCAACTGTCCTAGACTGGACATTTTTTCGGTCTGAATCAATCTTGTCTGTGTTTCTTGGAGTTCATATAGGGTCTGCTCTAACTGAGCGGCTTGATTTCTGGCTTCAGTTTCGGCTAGTGAAGTTTGTTGGTAGAGTTGTGCTTGTTGAATTGCGATCGCAGCCTGATCTGCCACCTGCTGCAATAAATCAATTTCTGTATCCTGCCAATTTCTGGGAGCCTCACACTCATGGGCAATTAATAAGCCCCATAGTTCCATACCCATATTAATTGGAACTATTAAGTTTGCTTGCACTTGCAGACTCTCTAAAAACTCTCGATGACAATCACTTAAAGAAGCCGTTGAAAGGTTGTTAATTGCCCGTATCCTACCTTGACAGTATAAACGGGTATAATCATCAGGAAAGCATTCTGGTGGTGCATTCACTCCTAAAACTGACTGCCAATTACCATTAATTTCTTCCACAATCACTGATTGAGTCTTCAGGTGGAAAATCAGCATTCGGTCTGAATTTAGCAGAGGACGGACTTCTTGAACTATGGATTGCAGAGTTGCTTGCAAGTCCAATGTGCGGCGAATATGCTCTGTAACTTGCTTGATTACTTTGGTAAACATTAATGATTTTTCGAGTTCAGAGGTTTGCTCTTGCACCCGCAGTTCTAAGTTGGCATTCAGGGATTGTACCTGTTTATACATCTGCTGCTGCTGAATTGCCATTGAGAAATGATCGTATAAAGCTTGTGCCAAAAAGATGTCTTCCAACTTCCACTCAGGTGATTGCCCTTTTTTTTGCTCTCGCCAAACCTCAAAGGAAAGCTGGGGTAAAAGTTGTCGCCGATTATGTTCGCATCGTCCCGCCCACAAGATTTCCGTTTCCAATTCAGAGCGAAAAATACTTAAGACACCAATAAATTTTTCGCGGTAATGTAGCGGAATCACCATGAGTCCGCGAATTTCACTAGAACGGAATGCTAAAGCCAAAACTCGCAAACGTGATTCTTTATAGAGGTCAGTAGTTGCCCAAATATTACCTTGTTGAAACTCAGCCATCCAGTTTTGCCAGATGGGATGCTGTTCGATAATAGTGTTATCTAACTCGTAGGGGAGTGTCGGTTGGTCGCCCCAAGTGTATAGTTCTCGGTTCTCTGCAATGTAAAGCCTGCCACCGACTCCACAGAGGGCAGTAATAACTTCTTCTAGTGCTCCTTGTAATTGGATTGTCGGCAGTTTATGCAATAATGTGGTGACTCGATTAATAGTAGCTTCTCGCTTTTGCTTGGCGTGGGCTTCAGTGAGTAGATTACTTTGAGCGATCGCGATCGCTACCTGGTCAGCAACTTGCTGCAATACTTTTAGTTCCCCCTTCAAAATCTTTTGCGGTTCACTGTGGTGAGCTACCAACAATCCCCACAATTTAGGCTTTGCCGATAGTTCTTGTGGGTCGCAATCTAAAATTGGTACTACCAACGAAGACTGCACGCCCATTGCTTTGAGGTATTGAATATGGCACTGATCTACTTGCCGATAGTAGATATTAGTTTCTAGACGTTTGCCAGTTTCTTTTGAGTGTAGAGGCGATAGCCCGATCTTCTCATTTGCCACATCGACAATCGAACGTTGCCCCACTAACAAAAACATCTCTCTAGCAGCTTCTGGAATATCATCAACTGGGAAGCGTTGACCCAATAAGGATGGCAGACGTTGTTTATGAATAGATTCTGCAATCACTTCACCACTACCATCAGCATCAAAGCGATAAATTTTCACCCGATCTGCACCCAAAAATAAGCGCACTTCGCTAACAGTTGTTGTTAATATCTCTTGAAGGTCGAGCGATCGCCTAATCTGTTTTGTCATCCGGTGCAGTAAACTTTCTCGATCGAAGTTTTGCTGTAACTCGTTTGGTTTATCCCTACGTGTCATTGTTTGTATACACCAAGACTGAAGTATAATTTTTTTTATATTTGTCCCCGATCGAAATTTTCAACTTACAATGCTTTGATTTTCATCCTATTTCAAGAAATTCTTGCTACTAATGCATTGCTAAGGGCATACATGTATTACAAATCTTTTTGAAAATAGATTAGAGGATGTTTGAAAAGTAACAGATATTTTGCTTGTTCCCTATAGCCCTTGTGAAGTGGATTTAGGGGAGATATAAAACCGTTGTATCATTAAATACTTTTCAGCTATCATCTCAAGTTTAAAGTTAAGAAAATTTTAATCATTGACATTTACTAATTTTATATTCTCAATCATTAAACTATTCCAGTAATTTTACTTAATTTAGAACTGGAATAATTTCTTGAAATTAAAAATATTTTTTTAATATTTTTGCCCATTAATCAATTAATTAAAATTTCTTCAAAGCCATAACTAAATTATTAGTATTTTTTTTAAATGTTTTTGGCTGGGGAATTTGACTATTCCCCGTTTAATTGCTTGACTTGATGTTGAATGTAACTATTTTGATTAAATTATTCGTAAATTACCGTTAAAGATAGTAAATTACGAATTTCTTCACGCACACTCATAAGAGTTTTACCGAGATGGTTTTGACCGCTTTTATTAGCACCACAGCCCCAAAAAGAATCAGTTGGAGAATTTTCAACCAACATCTCATTACCTGTCTTCAGGAGAACTTCTCTGATATCAGCATGAGTGAGAAACTTTTTGAGTACAGCTTCTCGCATAATTTGAGTTTTAACCAAATCCCAGTCTCGACGGAGTTGGCGAGTGCTACATCTTCCCAAAGTCGCAGCTTCTTCTGGGGTGGCGGCAGCATGGATGAGAGGTATAATTGCGGCATCTGTGCTGCCTACAAACTTTTGCGCTTGATAATAATGCTCAACCGTCGGCCAGTAAGCACCCTCAATGTGGATTCCGTGGAGAGAAAAGTTAGAAAAACAGCCATAAGGCTGCCAAACCTTATAAAAGTAAATGGTCATTTGAAAATTGCTCTTTTATATATATATCAATTTCAGGGTAACTGAAAGTTTAGGTTTCAAAACCCTTGATTTATATGAAGGGTTAGTAACATCACTCTGGGGGAGTAATTTTACACAACTTTTGGAACAGTAGGTTTACTACTTTACTCATCAGCTTTCCTTGTCCCCAAGTCCTCTCTCCCAATGCCCCATAATATAAGAAAGCGCTTCACACTTCTTAAATAATCAGCTTTATTAGAACAATGGCGAGAGACTTGCGGGGATTCATGAAAATTTTGGAAGAAAGAGGACAATTACGGCGAATTTCAGCTTTAGTTGACCCAGACTTGGAAATTGCTGAGATTTCCAACCGAATGCTACAAAAAGGTGGCCCAGGGTTGTTGTTTGAAAACGTCAAAGGCGCTTCCTTTCCGGTGGCGGTGAATTTGATGGGAACTGTGGAAAGGATTTGCTGGGCGATGAATATGCAGCATCCAGAGGAGTTGGAAACTCTGGGGAAAAAATTGAGTATGCTGCAACAGCCAAAACCACCAAAGAAGATTTCCCAGGCGATAGATTTTGGAAAAGTGCTGTTTGATGTGGTGAAGGCAAAACCAGGACGAGACTTTTTCCCCGCTTGTCAGCAAGTTGTGCTTCAAGGTAATGATTTAGATTTAAATAAGTTGCCTTTGATACGTCCTTATAATGGTGATGCTGGCAAGATTATCACGTTGGGACTAGTAATTACCAAGGATTGTGAAACTGGTACTCCAAATGTAGGTGTGTATCGCTTACAACTACAATCTAAAAATACGATGACGGTTCACTGGTTATCAGTGCGGGGTGGGGCGAGGCATTTGCGAAAAGCGGCCGAACGTGGGAAAAAATTAGAAGTTGCGATCGCACTTGGTGTAGATCCTCTAATTATCATGGCAGCAGCTACACCTATACCTGTAGATTTATCAGAATGGCTGTTTGCAGGACTTTATGGCGGTTCCGGCGTGCAGTTGGCGAAGTGTAAAACTGTAGATTTGGAAGTTCCCGCAGATTCAGAATTTGTTTTGGAAGGAACGATTACACCAGGGGAAGTTTTACCAGATGGGCCTTTTGGCGACCACATGGGTTATTACGGGGGAGTGGAAGATTCGCCGTTGGTACGCTTCGAGTGTATGACGCACCGGAAAAATCCGATTTACTTAACAACATTTAGCGGTCGTCCACCTAAAGAAGAAGCGATGATGGCGATCGCACTAAATCGCATTTATACGCCCATACTGCGGCAACAAGTATCAGAAATTGTCGATTTCTTCTTACCAATGGAAGCTTTGAGTTACAAAGCGGCGATTATTTCCATAGATAAAGCATATCCGGGACAAGCGCGACGGGCGGCTTTAGCGTTTTGGAGTGCTTTACCACAATTTACATACACCAAATTTGTAATTGTTGTGGATAAAGACATAAATATTCGCGATCCCCGTCAAGTTGTGTGGGCAATTAGTTCTAAAGTTGACCCAGTGCGGGATGTCTTTATTTTGCCGAATACACCTTTTGATACCTTAGATTTTGCTAGTGAAAAGATTGGCTTAGGTGGACGGATGGGAATTGATGCAACTACAAAGATTCCGCCGGAAACAAACCATGAATGGGGTTTGCCTTTGGAATCCGACCCAGATGTGGCGGCGATGGTAGAGAGACGATGGGCGGAGTATGGTTTAGCAGAGTTGCAGTTAGGAGAAGTAGACCCAAATTTGTTTGGCTATGATATGAAGTAACCTGTTATAGATCAATACAGTTCAAATAGAGCAACAAAACCCTAATGTAGAGACGCGATTTATCGCGTCTTTAAAGACCAATTATCTACACCAATAAGCATTAACTAAAACGTATTGTGTGATAGATAATGCAGTAATAGCACAGCAAAGCTATATCTTATGACAGATATTATTTAAATAAATGAAACCTGGTGTAATCAAATATCAAAATGAAAAAGCTGGAGAACACAGCCTGATATAAATATCTCTTTGATCGTCAGCAAAAGACCTTCTTCCATGAAGTATTCTTGTATTATCAATCATTAAAATATCGCCTTTTTGCCACGAAATTTCCGTAGTTATTTTTTCAGCAATTTCATTAAGTTCAGAGACAACCTCTTCAGGAATTTCTGAATCATCTTCAAAATTAATAATCTTTGGGTTTAACTGCTTTGTAGGCAATAAACTATTAATAAATACCTGATATTTTCCACATCTGCTAGGGATAATAGCTGGAGAAATGTATTCAAGCAGAATCGATTTATCCTCATTTACTGTCAAATGTGTATTATTTTTGCGACACATTTCTTCTAGCTGATTCAAATCATCTGTTTGATATTTTTTCTGCCAGTCATCTTGAGATATCCGAACGTTAAATTTTAACTTCTTTTTGTTGAATAACTCTTTAGTTGAACTACTAATTTCATTAAAAAATTGTCTACCATCACATACCGTAGTTTCACCATCTTCTAATGGTGGATTAGCACAGAAAAACCACAGCAGAAGTGGGATATTTTGCTGATAATACATTTCGCCGTGCAACTTAATCTCAGATTTAAAATCATTAACGCTTAAAAGAGTCTCATCCCCATTAATTACTCTTCTACTGAATGCACCACCGGCATAATTTATAAAATCGATACTCAAGAGATTGGTAAATTCTTTAAAAATATCAACATCAACATCAAATCCTCTAAAAAGTAAGATTCCATGAAACTTAAATAAGCTAATAATTTCTTCTTTGTCTAATTCTAAAATACTCACATTGTCGAGATTATTAATTTCTTGAACTATGCTACTTGATATAGAATGTATTTTTTTACTCATATAACTTAATGAATATTTGTCGAAATTTGAACTTCTTGTTGGCGTTAACTACACTATCTATTGACATCTTAATACTTAATGATATCGTTGTGTTGCATTTATCCGTGTAGGCGTAGCCCGCACTTCGACAAGCTCAGTGACCATCGTAGACATCGCAAGACTAAATTTTGTAAAATAAAAGTGTTATTACAGTACTAAAATCTCTTTGATAGAACTACGTTACAAAGTTAACCATAATTTGTTTATGTAGATTAGGAGATATCAATAAGACTCTAGCCTTGGGTACTGATGCCAAAAACTTGAAGAAATGATGACAAAAAAAGTGAAAAATCCAGCATCAAAGTTAGCGATCGGATTGGCATTCAGTTGTATTAGTGTGATACTCAATACTAGTATAACTAGTGAAATAAGTTTAGCGAAATCAAGTAATTCTCAAAAGTGCGATATTTTTGCCTACGTCACCGATACAGATTCGCAAGGGTTAAATGTACGGAGTGGTGCAAGTACAAATAACGTAATTATAGGACAAATACCCATTAGCGAAACAGTTCATGTTATTGGTGCTGCTGGAAATTGGGTGCAGATTACTAATGCTAGCAATGGTTTTCAAGGAACTGGATGGGTATTCGTGCCAAAGTTAGGCTTAACAACGCGAGGCTACGGTACTAACGGCGTAGATTTCTATGCTAGTAGCAGTCAAAAAAGCCAAAAACTAAGAAGAATTCCTGCTAATACGGCTGTCAAATTGTTAGGCTGTCAGAGAGATTGGGCGCAGGTGGAATATCAAGGTGTTAAGGGTTGGTTGACAAGGGAAGAACAATGTGGTGCAGCCCTTACTAGTTGTTCTTAGAACCCCACCCTCAAGACGCAAGCGAGGATGAGGCTATGAGAATTACTTTTAAAATTTTGGTTTTGAGATATTTGTTATGGCTTATCCATTTCCAGGAAAGATGACTCTGATTCATCAGTCTCATCAAAAGATTTGCAGAAATAGAAATGGACTGGATTATACTACTGCGATCGCAACACAGTTAATGAAGTCAGTAGTGGGGTAGCAAGGCTAAAATTTAGAAATTTGTCAAACTTATGTAAAATTATACGATCGCACACACCCCTAAAACCCACATAATTAGCCCCTTCCTCGCTTGCGGGGAGGGGGTTGGGGGTGGGGTTCTATCTCTGCAACCAAACACCAATATCCTGCAACACCCCCTCCATCCTCACCAGAACATCCTCATTTCTAAATCGCACAACCTGCAACCCCAAACTCTCCAAAAATTCTTGACGTATCGCATCTTCCTGTTGGGTGTAGTCGTGAATTTCACCATCCACTTCCACCACTAACCGCGCTTCATTACAGTAAAAATCGACGATAAAACGGTCAATTGTTTGCTGACGGCGAAACTTGAAACCCAAAAGTTGCTTGTGTCTCAACTTCTCCCAAAGTAGCTTTTCTGCTGGAGTTGGTTCACACCGCATCTGTCGCGCCAATGGCTTAAGTTTTTTCCAAAGTTCGTGTGGGGTTTGCCAAGGGTATCCCGGAACCCCACCCCCTAACCCCCTCCCCGCAAGCGAGGAGGGGGGACTGGAATCGGTGAGAGAGTTTGGGTTGGGGTTTTGATTTTGGGTCATTTGGGCGATTGGTGGTTAGCTAATATTTCATGTATTATTCCCAGCGATCGCACTCTCCCAACTCTTCAAAATTCTGGCATAATCAGACATGGCTGCGCTTAAAGAGCTAATTAAAAGCTTTACGCCGAATGGATATTTTAATAGAATAATCTCATCAAAAGATTCGCAGAAATATAAATGGACTGGATTACACTACTGCGATCGCTACAGTCTGATTTTATTAAAAGGTTAGCATCTGGTTGTCTGCTTCATTGTGAAACAGAAGGTCAATATAGTGAATTAACTATAATTTCTGGAGAGAGGTTAAAAGCACTACGGGAATTTTGCTGGCAGATGGCTGAGAAATATAAGCGTGTTTTACCAGTGCGTGATGTTTTTCTTAGCTATCTCAAAGGTAAGTTGGGTGAGGAAGTTGTCAAAGAACGTTTAGCTGATTTTATTACCGAAGTCGATTATGAAAAGCGATTTGGCGGCGATGGTAATATAGATTTTACCTTGACTTCTGACCCATCTATTGGTATCGAGGTTAAATCTCGTCATGGTCGCATTGACAGAGTTAGATGGTCAATTAGTTCTGAAGAAGTTGAAAAAAATGCAGTTGTAGTTTGCATTTTAATTCAAGAAGATGTCAGTGAAGCACAATCTGAGTATCACCTTTTTTTGGCTGGTTTTCTCCCAACCCAAATGATTAAGTTGAAGACTGGTAAAATTTCTTTTGGAATAGAACAATTACTATATGGTGGTGGTTTATGGTGTTATCTAGAACAGTTACAATCTTCTATAAATAATTCTTCTCGGCAACAAGCACCTATTTATAAATATCTTCCAAAACAGGAAATTCTATCTAAGTCAATTAATCATCAGGTACTCAAATCTTCTTTTCAGCCTGAATATCATAATGAAGATTTAAAGAGATTTTATGTAAACCTGGGCGATGAATGCTTTCAAAAAGGAGAATATACAAATGCAATTATTAACTATAATCAAGCCTTACAAGTTAATCAAGGCGATGTTGATATTTTATATTATAAACGAGGTTTAGCTCACTATCAAATAGGAGATTATGAAGCTGCGATCGCAGATTATTCTCAGGCAATCCAGATGAATATTCATGATGCTAAATCTTACAATAAACGAGGTTTAGCTCTCTATCAACTGGGGCGATTAGAAGAAGCGATTAATGATTATACTCAAGCTATTAGAATTAATCCTAATGTTGCCGTAACCTATAAAAATCGGGCTGAAGCTCGTTCTCATGTTGGAGATAATCAAGGAGCAATTGAAGATTATACCCAAGCTATTAAAATTAATCCTCATTATGCTGATGCTTATAAAAACCGTGGAATTACTCGTTATTTATTAGGCTCTCAGCCAGCATTTCCTCAAGCAATCAAGATTAATCCTCAAGATGCCATAGCTTATAAAAAACGTGGTAATTCTCGTTCAGATTTAGGAGATTTTGAGGGTGCAATTGAAGATTATACTCAAGCAATCCAAATTAATCCTAGTTATGCTGATGCTTATTACAACCGTGGTAATGCTCGTTCAGATTTAGGAGATTTTGAGGGCGCAATTGAAGATTATACTCAGGCAATCCAGATTAATCCTAGTTATGCTGATGCTTATTATAACCGTGGCAATATTCGTTTAGAAATTGCAGATAAACAGGGAGCAATTGAAGATTTTCAAAAAGCGGCAGATATTTATCGTAAAGAAGGTAAGCTAGAAGCACTCCAAGATACACGAGAAATGATATTAGATTTAGAAATAGAAGAATCATTAGATATTTTAAACTTCTAGATAAATACTATTATAGGAAACGGGAAACAGAGAATAGGAAAGAAGCCTCTTGAAGTTGTGCTGAGTTTTTTCACGCAATCAAATACTAGCCTTATATTCAATTAACTTGTAAAAAGCTGAAGTTGTGTAATTACTTAGCTGAAAAATCAAGGGACTAATTAGCAGTCAGTAGTTTTACTATTGCCGATGAATTCACAGTATCCGACATATTCATGCCACACATCCACCTTTTCTGCTTGTTTGGGTGCAGTATTCATACCTGGAGAATACACAAATGCGATCGCCTCATTTCAGAAAACTGTATGATTAACGAATATCTGCTTAAAGACCATATCACCCAGTTTTTATTCTGCAAGGAGTCCACTGCTATGAATGCAAACATCTGAAAATGAAACTTATCTCTGTCAACGTCGGACTTCCACGTGAAGTTACCTGGAAAGGGAAAACAGTTAGCACTGGAATTTTCAAAGAGCCAGTTAGCGATCGCGTTACTGTGCGATCGCTTAATTTGGATGGGGATGGACAGGCTGATTTAACCGTTCATGGAGGAGCAGATAAAGCAGTTTATCTATACCCATTCGAGCATTACGAGTATTGGCGGGGTGAATTGCCTGATACAGAACTGCCGTTAGGTATCTTTGGTGAAAATTTTACGACTACTGGATTGAGAGAAGAAGAAGTGAACATTGGCGATCGCTTTGGGATTGGCAATGTCAGGTTAATGGTGACACAACCTCGCTTACCCTGCTACAAACTGGGGATTCGCTTTAGACGACCTGATATAGTTAAGCAATTTCTCGCAAGTCGTCGAACCGGATTTTACTTCCGTGTTTTGCAAGAGGGCGAAGTTGGAGCCGGAGACAATTTAGAGTTAGTGAGCCGGGATAATAATAACATCACGGTTGCCGACATCACTCAACTTTATGTGCGCGAGCAGGATAATCCAGAGTTACTTCACCGTGCTACTCAACTTGAAGCCTTACCCGAAAGTTGGCGCGACTATTTCCAGAGAAAATTAGGTAATTGACACTCTCACCGCCACAGCGTAGCTTTGGCGGGGTGGAGTTATTCAGGTTTAATAAGTAATCTAGCGGACATGATATTAGATATCTTTTATCGAGAAGCTAGCTCCCGCGAAAATCCAACGATTCTTTTGTTGCAGAGAAAATAGGCGTTGGCTTTGATTCGTTGTGTCATGTCTTTACTTGCGGCTGCGATAAGATAAGCGTTACTTCATTACAGTTCAAAAACACGCAAAATACCGTGAAAATAAAGTAATAATATACACTTTTATTTAAAATAATTCATGTAACATCTCGTAAAAATATGCTTATTTTTGTCTCACATGTTACAAAGCTAAACTTGCATGGGCATATTAAGAATGCTTATATTGCAAGAGAAAACAATGACAGCTACTTTATCTGGTTATCAACTTCTCGAAACCCTTCACTCCGGTAGTAAAACCGTCATTTATCGTGGACGGCGAGAAACCGATAATGTCTCTGTGGCGATCAAAACTCTTCTGTGCGAACATCCACCACTGGAAGATATTGCTCGACTGCGCCACGAATATCAAATCATTGAGTCACTGCGAATTCCTGGCATTGTTAAAGCCTACGAGTTAAAGAATTATCAGCATGGTCTAGCTTTGGTTTTGGAAGATATTCCAGGTTGCTTGCTCAAAGAAATGATTGCGACTCAAAAAACTACCTTGATTACTTTTCTTAAGGTGGCGATTAATTTGGCACAGACTTTAGGAGAGCTACACGCCCAAAAAATTATACATAAAGATATTAAGCCGCACAATATTTTAATTAATCCCGAATCTGGGGAAGTCAAACTGATTGACTTCAGTATCTCCTCGCGCCTCGATCGAGAAAATCCTACTTTGAGCAATCCTAATTTGCTTGAAGGTACACTTGCCTATATGTCGCCTGAGCAAACAGGCAGAATGAACCGGGTGTGTGACTATCGCACCGACTTTTATTCGTTGGGTGTCACCTTGTATGAAATGCTAACTGGGACGCTGCCGTTTTATGCTAGTGACCCGATGGAGTTGATCCACTGTCACATCGCCAAAATGCCAGTCGCACCCTGTAGCGAAACCGTGTGTCGTGTTCTGGAAGATGTGCCAGAGGCAATTAGTGCAATTATTTTGAAGCTGTTAGCGAAAACAGCAGAGGAGCGGTATCAAAGCGCTTGGGGACTGAAAGCGGATTTAGAGGAATGCTTGTTTCAACTTCAAGTGATTGGCAAAATTGAAAACTTTGTACCAGGGAGACAGGATAAATCTGGGCATTTTTTGATTGGACAACACCTCTACGGACGCGAAGCAGAAGTAGCAACATTAATGACTGCATTTGAGCGTGTAGCAAATGGTAACAGCGAACTTATGCTCGTCTCTGGTTATTCGGGCATTGGTAAGACGAGTGTCGTCAATGAAGTTCATAAACCAATTGTCGGGGCAAGGGGTTATTTCATTGCAGGCAAGTTCGATCAATTCAAACGCAATATTCCATACACGTCATTGATTCAGGCGTTCCAATCTTTGAGTCAGCAATTACTCACCGAAAGCGTTGCCCAAATCCAAGGGTGGAAAGATAAACTGTTAACTGCGTTGGGAGAAAACGGGCAAGTCATTATTGATGTGATTCCCGAAGTCGAACTCATTATTGGTACTCAGCCACCTGTAACACAATTGGGAGCAACAGAATCTCAAAACCGTTTCAATCGCGTTTTTGGGCAATTCATTGGGGTATTCACGAACCAAGACCATCCCTTAATTGTCTTTCTGGATGATTTGCAGTGGGCAGATTCGGCATCATTAAACTTAATTGAGCTATTGATGACGGATAGGGAGCGCAAATATTTATTGCTAATCGGGGCATACCGTGATAATGAAGTGTCGCCCACCCATCCATTGATGATGAGTTTGTCCAAAATTCAATCTTCTGGTGCGCTGGTGAATAACATCGTCTTGTCATCATTGCAGTTAACGGATGTAGAAGCGTTAATTGGCGATACATTGAATCACATAGAACACAGTCAGCCACTAGCAGAATTACTATTCCACAAAACCGGGGGAAACCCTTTCTTCTTAACACAACTGCTGAAAACCCTACACCAAGAAGACTTACTAACATACGACTTCCATTCAGGAGTATGGCAATGGAATATCCAACATATTCAAGCAATCGGCATTACTGACCTGAATGTTGTTGAACTGACAGCGAGAAATATTCGCAAATTGTCATTAGAAACCCAACAAGTTCTGAAACTGGCTGCTTGTATTGGTAATACTTTTAACTTAGATGTATTGGCGATCGTTAACGAAGTATCTTCTCTTACAACTGCGGCGCAATTGTGGTCAGCCCTGCAAGCTGGGTTAATTTTACCGTTAAATCAGGATTACAAAATTCCCTTAGTGTTTAGTCAGGAAGAATCTGACGAAATTACTTTAACTGATGTCAAGGTTGATTACAAGTTTTTACATGACCGCGTACAACAAGCGGCGTATTCTTTAATTCCCGACGATCGCAAGAAAGCAACGCATCTGAAAATTGGTCAATTACTGCTACAAAATACAACACTAGAAGAACGCAAAGAAAATATATTTGCTTTAGTTAATCAACTCAATTATGGTACTGATTTACTGATATCTGAAACAGAAAAATATCAACTTGCAGAACTAAACCTCATCGCAGGTCAAAGAGCAAAAGCAGCCACAGCCCATGATTCCGCCATCAAATATTTGCAAGTTGGTTTGGGACTGTTAACAGAAGAAAGCTGGAAGTGTGAATATGCACTGACATTAGCACTGCACTCAGAAGCGGCAGAGGCAGCTTTTTTGAGCGGTGATTTTGAAGAAATGCAGAGATTGTTTGAGATCGTCCAAAACTGTGCTGTGACGCTACTGGACAAAATTAAAGTGTATGAAGTCCAGATGCAAGCTTATATGGCGCAGAACAGACTACTAGAAGCGGTTAACACAGCACTGCAAGTTTTAAAGCTGTTAGGGGTGGAGTTTCCTCAAGAACCGAACGCGTCAGATATTGGGCAAGGATTGGCGGACACTGCGGCAATTTTGAGTGGAACGCGAATTGAGGATTTAATTGAACTACCTCAAATGAGCGATCGCTATAAATTAGCAGCCATTAGACTTTTGTCAAGTATCTTTGCTCCCGCATATATTGTTGCTCCTGCACTGTTGCCCTTGACGGTGTGCAAACAAGTACAATTATCCGTCGAATATGGTAATGCTGCCGTTTCTCCTTTTGCTTATGCCAATTATGGTTTTCTTCTTTGTGCCATTGTGGGAGATATTGATTCAGGTTATAAATTTGGTCAGTTGGCTTTAAATCTAGTGTCAAAGTTAAATGCTCAAGAAATCAAAGCCAAGACAGTTTTTATCGTAAATCTATTTATCCGACACTGGAAAGAGCATCTGAAAGAAAGCTTAGAGCCTTTGCTGTCAGGTTACTCTAGCGGAATGGAGACAGGAGATTTAGAATATGCAGGCTATAGTCTATTCCAGTACTCCTGTTTAGCTTACTTTAGCGGTAAAGAACTAACTGTTCTTGAAAGAGAAATAGCAAGAAACAGAGATGCTATTCATAAAATTAAGCAAAAAACAGCGCTTAATTATATAGAAATTTATTGGCAGGCTACCTTAAATCTACTGGGAAAAAGTGAAAATCCCTGCCTGCTCAAGGGTGAAGCCTGCGATGAACAGATCGGGTTGCCACTGCACCAGCAAGCAAACGACAACGGGGGAGTTGGCTACATATATTTGAACAAATTTTTGCTTTGTTATTGGTTTGAAAATTACTCAGAAGCGATTGAGAATCTCGCTATAGCCCAGAAGTATTTAGATGTAGTGGTAGGAATGCCCTTTGTTCCGGTATTAAATTTTTACGATTCTTTAGTACGGCTAGCAGTATATGCCGATCGCTCAGAGTCAGAGCAAAAGGCCATCCTCGATCGCGTCCAAGCTAATCAAGAAAAAATGCAAAAATGGGCGGATTATGCCCCAATGAATCATTTACACAAATTCTATTTGGTAGAGGCAGAACGGCATCGGGTTTTAGGCGAAAAAATCGAAGCGATTGAGATGTATGACAAGGCGATCGCACTTGCTAAAGAAAACGAGTATATCAACGAAGAAGCGATCGCCCACGAACTCGCAGCCAAATTCTATTTGTCATGGCGTAAAGAAGCGATCGCCCAAACATACATGACAAATGCTTACTACGCCTACAGCCATTGGGGTGCTGTTGCTAAAGTCAAAGATTTAGAAGCACGCTATCCGCAATTAATTTTGCGGTCAAACACAGAAAAAACAGAAACGAATTACCTACACACTCTTCAAACAAGCTCTACGACTACAGAAAACGCTCACATTCTTGACTTTATGACAGTGATGAAAGCTGCACAGGTGCTGTCAGAAGAAATGGTGCTAAATCACCTGCTCGAAAAATTGATGAGGATTGTCGTCGAAAATGCTGGCGCTCAACAAGGTTACTTTATTACCAAGCACGAGAATCAATGGATATTAGAAGCAACGGGAATAGTTATAGATAAGGAGGTTAGCGTTGTTGTTAACGCAGACAATAAAACTAATTCACCCTTACTCCCGGTTGCCTTATGCAACTATGTGGAAAGAACTAGAAACAATCTGGTTTTAGACAATGCTGTTAAAGACTCTCGTTTTGTGGCTGATGCTTATATCACCACTTACCAATCCAAGTCAATTTTGTGTTTGCCGCTGATTCACTCTGGCAAGTTTACTGGGATTATTTACCTGGAAAATAATCTCATTTCTGGTGCTTTTACCCCAGAACGGGTGAATGTGCTGAGTCTGTTGATAGCACAAATTTCGATTGCGATCGACAACGCCCGTCTTTACACCAACTTGCAAGCTTACTCAGAACAACTCGAAGCTAAATCACAAGAACTCGAAACTAAAAATGAAGCTTTGCAAGCATCCGAAACGCGAGAGCGAGAAAAAGCCGAACAAATCGAAAAATCTCTGTATAAACTACAACAAACTCAGGCTCAACTTGTGCAGACCGAGAAAATGTCGAGCTTGGGGCAACTGGTAGCTGGGGTTGCTCACGAAATCAACAATCCAGTCAATTTTATCTTTGGCAATCTGACCCATGCCAACAGTTACACCCAAGAGGTGCTAAGACTGCTGGAACTTTATCAGAAGCATTACCCATCTCCCCATTCAGAGATTCAGTCAGAAGCAGAGGCGATCGATCTAGAATTCGTGCTAGAAGACCTACCGAAGCTACTATCTTCTATGTGGGTTGGGGCAGACCGAATTCGGCAAATTGTCGCTTCTCTGCGAACTTTCTCACGTATGGACGAAGCCGAAATTAAAGCTGTTAATATTCATGAGGGCATTGACAGTACCATAATGATTCTCCAACATCGCCTCAAAGCCAAGTCAGATCGTCCCGGTATTGAGCTTGTTAAACATTACGGCAATTTGCCCCAAGTGGAATGCTATGCAGGGCAGCTAAATCAAGTATTTATGAATGTGTTGAGTAATGCGATCGATGCTTTGGAAGAGTCATTAACGGACAATCAAAGACAAATTACAACTCCAACCATTACTATTCACACTGAACAAATTGATGCTCATCAAATTGAAATTCGGATTGCAGACAATGGGATGAGTATACCAGAGCCTGTTCGCCGTCGCCTGTTCGATCCTTTCTTTACCACAAAACCTGTGGGCAAAGGAACAGGTATGGGCTTGTCGATTAGCTACCAAATCGTTACCGAAAAACATGGTGGTTCACTCTCTTGCACTTCAGAACCCGGCGAGGGAGCGGAGTTTCAAATCCGTATTCCAGTTTGTCAGTAAGTTAGTAATAACATTGCTGGGTAGTGGTAAATATCGGTTTTACCCCACCCTAACCCTCCCCTTGCAAAGGGGAGGGAACTGGATTTTCCGGTTTCCCCCCAATGCATCGGGGGGATTAAGGGGGGTAATTCAACTTGTGTATACACGGTAGCTCCGCTTGCGGGGAGGGGTACAATGATTGTGGGAATCATAACTAATTATGCGGACATGATATCACTCATTAGTTTATAACAAATAAAAAAATAGAATTAGCGATTTTCATCAACCCATCTTAGTTGATAGTTTGAAACCCGATAGGGCAGCTAAACTTATCTTGCTTGAAAACAGGTTTGGGAGGTTCATCTAAAGTCTGTTTCTCGGAACGGCAGATTATTGAAACAGTAGTTTTATTTTTTTTATCGTAAGCAACTGCACCTACAAGGCTGTTAAAACCCTTTTTTGTCAGACCTAATTTCAATAAATCAGTTGGTAGCTCTTTTGTCGGCGTTGCATATATAAATGACTTATTCTTACCCATTTCTACAGAATATCGATAGTGGGTTGTAGCTGCTGGTGCATCTCCATTTCGAAGCTCTAACAAGCTATACGATTGAGCAAAAACTGATTTTTCAGAAAAATATGCTTGTTGTGCCCTAATAAAACTTCCAATTGTAATCTTACTGCTATTATTACAGCCACAGCTTGGTGGAACTTGAATAAAAATAGTTAAAATCCCAAGCGGTAATCCTCCAAGTCCAACAAGTAACAAGATTCTTTTAAAGTTAATTTTGGTAGGGTCATTTTGTTTAGTCATATCTGACATATACGACTTGAGAAGGAATTGATACTTCAACTTAGCATTATCAAGCAAGGCGATCGCTGCTTTTTTCTGCCTAGTTTCAGTTCGTAGCCGAGCTTGCAACTTATTAATAGTGTCACTCTGAATTTTGAGTAGTTGCGATCGCTCCCTCGCCATCTCACAACCCCAAATTTAAAATTAGTTTTTGAAAAGGATGTCATAAAGTGACAGCAGAATCTCTACCACAATCAGAATCACCACATACCACTCTACTCGCTGACTACTGCTATGCTGCATGAACTCTAGCACCGTTTGAGCGGTTTGGGCAATTAGCTCTAGTTTACGTTCCAGAGCATGGTGACGCTCACGAATTTCGTATTCATCCTCCAAGCGCAGATATAAGTTTTCTAGCTGTGGAGATTCCCAGAGCAACTCTGGTTTATCGATAATCTCTACTTGACCTACAATCTTATGTTGAACTAATAGAGTAGTCCCAAGTTGACGCAGTAATTCCCGGCTTTGTTGTCTACTTCTGTTTTCACGCTGGAGACTAGCTGCAAACGGTTCAATTTGATCGAATACAGTCGCTAGGCTGGTTTCATAGTGAGACAACACAACACTCTTGGCGAGAATATCAGCCACTATCTGCAAGCGTTCTATACTCAATTCATGCAGTAAAATTTTTCCTTCTTTGGCTCGTTCACTCTCACTAATACTGAGATGAACTTCTACCTCTTCTGTTTCTGGGTCGGCAAAAGGGCCGCTGATTTGAGAGGATAGTTTGGTCAAAAAGGCTACCTTTTCTCCAGGCTCAAGGTTAAACAGGACAACTGCACCATAAGCCAACAATACTGCGTAGCCTTCTTCACCGGCTCTAATCATTAGTGGCATACTCGCCAAGGAAACGTAATTATCCAGCGTCTGTAAGTTAATACCTTTACCAAGGAATAGGGCCTGCGCTCTAAATCTATCTTTGTCATTAAAAAGGAGTTTTTGCATTATTGCCCGGAAGCTATATTTTGCCTGCTTTACTGCTCTGGTAACGATACTAATTGATGCCTTTGTCGGAGATAACTACAATTTCAGCTTACCATTTCGTCTTTCCCCTACAGCCTACACCGTGTTTTTGATATTTTTGCGCTCTAAATAAATTACAGCGCTTTTCAAGTAATGGAATTACATTACTCGTCACTCCCCCCAAAATTGTTAGAGTGAATAAAGTTATGAGGACGCAAATATGACTGACAAAAATCGTTCTCAATGGGACTTAGGCAGGTTTATCGAAACCCTGACTTACTTTGAGGTGATTCCTTTCCTTAACTGGGTACAGCAATTAATCCAAGGTCGTCCTAAGGATAATCAATATAGACCCAATGGAGGAAGAAATGTGGGTGTAATATTAGTAGCAGGTGCAACGGGCGGTGTCGGTAAACGAGTAGTGCAGCGATCGCGTAAACTAGGTTATAAAGTTCGTGCTCTAGTTCGAGATATTGACAAAGCGCGGTCAATTCTTGGTAATGATATCGATTTAGTAGTTGCGGATATCACGCAACCAGAAACTTTAACTCCTTTAGTTCTTTCTGATATCCAAGCTGTAATTTGTTGCACAGCAGTACGCGTACAACCAGTTGAGGGAGACACAGCAGACAGAGCTAAATATTATCAAGGTGTTAAATTTTACCAGCCAGAAATTGTTGGTGATACTCCCGAAAATGTAGAATATCAAGGAGTCAAAAACTTAGTCCAAGCGGCGGCAAAATATTTACCTCAAGCAAACGAAAAACTAATATTTGATTTCACCAAGCCATCAGCAGAATTAAAAGATAACTGGGGAGCGTTGGATGATGTTGTCATGGGTGGCGTGAGTGCCAGTAATATCCAATTAGTAGAAAATACAGCTTTATTTGCGCGTAATGTCTCCACTGCTAACTCTGGCGGATTTGCTTCTGTCAGAACTAAGAATTTTGATCCACCCTTCAACTTATCTAGTTATGAAGGTGTAAAATTGCGTGTCAAAGGTGACGGTCAACGCTATAAAATCTTTCTGCGGACAGATACAACATGGGATGGTGTTGGCTATAGCTATTCTTTCGATACTGTAGCTAATACTTGGATAGATATTCAGGTTCCCTTTGCAGATTTGATTCCTGTATTTCGGGCAAAAGTTGTCAAAGATGCGCCGCCAATTGAGCAAAGTAGAATTTGTTCATTCCAACTGATGTTGAGCAAATTTGAACATGATGGCGCTTTAAATCCCAAATTTTCCCCAGGTGGTTTTACTTTCCAGTTGGAATCAATTAAAGCTTATGGGGGGGCAAGTTTACCACAATTTATCCTCGTCAGTTCAGCAGGTGTCACTCGTCCCGGTCGTCCTGGCATTAATTTAGATGAAGAACCGCCAGCAGTGAAATTAAATGACCAATTGGGAGGAATTTTAACTTGGAAGTTGAAGGGAGAAGATAGTTTAAGAGAAAGCGGAATTCCTTATACAATTATTAGACCTTGTGCCTTAACTGAAGACATAGGTGGTAAGGAATTAATATTTGAGCAAGGTGATAATATTCGAGGCAAAATCAGCCGTGAGGATGTGGCAGAACTTTGCGTGCAAGCGCTAGAACTAGGAACAGCATCTAACGTCACATTTGAGGTTAAACAGGGAGAAAATACTGTCAATATCGATTGGCAGAGTTTATTTTCTAACTTACAACCAGATAAGAGATGAAATATCCACAGACTAAAAAGTCTGTGATTATCCCAACAAAGTTTGGTTAGATAGGCTGTTATCACAAGTCAGCTATTGGTATGAAAAAAATCAAGGTGCTAGTAATCGCCGGGATTTTCGCAACAATTATCTGGGGCAGTTTTTTTTCTAAAACTGCCTCATCGCAGCAAGTAGAGTCCCGCATCTACAATCTGGAAGCGGATTTGAATCGTGTTGAGTCGCGGTTAAATCAGCTAGAGTCTCAGCTAGGTAGAACTCGGCAGTCTCCATCTTCAAGAACAACACTTACCCCACGACAATCAACTGGTTCTAGAAGGAACTTATCACAGCAAGATCCAATGTTCGATCGGCTTGCAACTTTGGTGATTGAATTGAAGCAACAAGTTAATAAATTAGAGGAACGAGTTGCTAAATTAGAATCACGCTAAATATTTAATCAAATTTTAAAAGGCTAGTACTGCAAGGCGGAATTAAAAATTAAAAACGAACACTGTTGTACTATTTAAGGCAAGAGACGCGATGAATCGCCGTCTCTACAATAATCAGTCTTTCGTCTTGACGGCGATTTTCAACTTCAATTCTTGTAAAAGTTCAATGCTAATAGGTGATTTTGCCAGAATTGGATGTTTAATACCTCCCCAGACACTTCCAGTACGCATACGATGCGAAACTAATATTTCAGGAATTTGACTAGAAATTAAAACTAGTGGTGGTGCAAGTTGACCGAGCGATCGCGCTCTCTTGTAATGATACGATTCTGATAAAGCCAGATCCATCTGTTCGGCAATAATTTCTGGGGTTTGTGTTGCCGAATCTAGTAATAGAATATAGTGTGGAGGATCGGCAATAGGTATCAAGCTTTTAAAATTAGTTTCTTGCAAGTTCAGCAGAGTCAGAGCATTATTTACAAAGGTTTCTTGCAACTTTTCTCCCACCAAATCGCTAACGGCTTGATGTCGTCCGAGAAACTCTAAACAGGGAGTGTGGCGATAGTAATGAGTTACCCGAATGCGATCGCCAATTCGATAACGATACAATCCTCCTTTTTGGGATAAAATAACCGTGTATTCGTTACCAGTGCTGAGTTCGTGTAAACCATGTAGGCAACCAGTCTCATCCTCAAACTCGAAAAAAACTTCATCGAGAACCGGCACACATCCCCCAGCTACAATCAACGGAATCGTCATTGGTGCTTCCGTTGCGAGTAGTCCTTTACCTTGAACTAATACACCTGGAAATTGCAAACGTAATCCTTGCGCTTGATCTGCTGCATTGGCACTATCCCAGCAAGAAATCAGCTTCAAATTTGGCCAGAGTTGCATCCAGGGAATATTACTTTCAGTGAGGAGTTGCAAGCGATGATGCGAAATCCGGTTGTGTAATTCTCCTCGCAATAAATTCTGATTTTCTTGAATATATCTTAAATGTACTTGTAGAAAACTAGGACTCCAAATAGAGATAATTTCTAGTTTTTCAGCCTCTAATAATGCCAAAGCTAGTTGATGTTTAAACAAGTTCACATCATGTAGCCGATTAAGTTTATTTGGCATCACCAACCAAGGACGCAAAAACCAACGCAACCAGCCATCTAAGTAATCTAAATCATCTTGTAAAGTTTGGCTATCAGCTACATTTAATTGCGGCGAGATACAAGCATAAAGTTTGCCTGTGGAAAATTTCGGCCCATGTACAATCAGATCGTGTGCCCATACACAGAACATTTGATTAAACGATCGCCGCAAAGATTGAGTATAAGGAATCCATTTTACTGCTCCACTACTACCAGAGGTTTTTTCATAGAACAAAATGGGTTCTGGTGTCAGGGAAATTTGCTGCTGTTTTTGATTTAAGTAAGGTTCAAGTGTATCATAATCTACAATTGGTACACGCTGCCAATCGTTTACAGAATGAATCCCCAAAGTTTTACCATACTCACTTTTGATTAGGCGATCGCAAATTTCCTTTTGTACAAATGTCTGCGTTAACTCTGGGTTATCCAAAGCTTGATGAAATCGCCTCGCCGTTGGTACGAGAGTTTGCCCAAAAAGCTGAATAATCGGACGCATTATTGCACCTTTTGATTAGGATAAAGGTTACTGACTGCTGGTACATAAGAACCCTCAGCAATGACTACACCAGGAGCAAGATTAGATCCGGCTCCCACAAAAACATTGCTGCCAATCTTGACTTTTTTGACATACAACATTAAATTTTGCTTGCGGGGTTTAATAATGTGAGAATAGATACCGACACGATGCCCGATAACGACGCGATCGCCAATTTCTAATAAACTGCGATCGGCAATTTCTAAACTTGGTGTCCAATATACATCTCGCCCCACTTTAGCACCCCACAATCGCAACCAACAGGAAAACACCCCTGGAATCAACCGCAACACTGCTTCCAACACTGGAATTGCAATAAAAATTACTTGGATTTGATGACTACCCCACCAGGAATTATATTCTTTATTTTGTAGATAACTAATACCTTCCCGCACAGGATAAACCCATTCATGCAAGCGGTAAACTAGCACTGGTAGCCCATAAATAGAAAGGAACACCCCCAGAATGCTGAAGATGTTGGGTGAATATGCGAGATAAACTATTGCTGCTCCAGTTAGCAATAATATAAAGCCGGGAAAAAACAAAAGTATTTTACTTAGAACAGTCATGAAAATGGGAATAAAAGTTTTTGGAACAAGTTTAATGAACTAGGAATTCCGATTATAGATGGCATTTTTTGGCTTTCATAATATGTCCCATGTAACTTATCCCAAATTTTCAGATTAGCTCCATAGTTATAATTGTGGATTTCACGGCAATGATGCCAAGCATGATCCTGTGGCAAGATTAACCAAGAAGATAAAAATTGATAAAACCAGCTATTTTCAGGAATTATTAAGCGGCTGTGTCGCCATAAATCTAAGGCAGAAGTTAAACTTACTCCAACTATATAACCTGTAGGATCGGCTAAAAGATACAAAAATAAAGTGTGTATCCATAAATAGATAATTAATAAACTTGTCCAAAGTGTGTTGCGAGAAGTTCCTAATACATCCATTTGAGTAACAGTATGATGAACTTGATGAACCTGCCAGAAAAATTTTGTATGTAATAAACGATGATTCCAATAATATAAATAATCAACCACAACAAAACTGATAAGAAAACTCGGAATTAATGATAATTTTAAATCTCCTTGCTGAATTGGTAATAAATTTTGATAAAGCCAATAAACTAAAGTAGCTTGTAGTAAAGGAATCAAAATTCCTTGAATCATTAGCCCTGTACCATCTAGCAACCAATCTTCATGACATTTAACTTGAAGTTGAGTTCTGCCAATTTGATTGGTAATAGTCCAACCAACTAATCCGATAAAAGAGCCAAAAATTAGTAGTTGGGAAAAAGTTTGTATTTCCACTTTTGATTACTCACACTGATATTGAATTTAGCAACTAATTGCCCTGTCTGGTTTACTTGCTGCTGACGGTTTAATAAATCCGGTAGCTGCTAGAGTAATTGTTCGGGATTTTCCACATATTTCTTATAATAAAATGCGTTCATTCGGCGATCGCCCTAAAATTTGGTGTGTTACTCATGCTCAGACGCTTACGCAGCCTAACAATTTCCTCAGTAGCGATACTTATGCTTGTTATATGCTTTACTCTGGTAAGTGTGCGTTCATTTGGGCAAACAATTATGACATCAGCACCCCAACTGCTCACCGACCCATTTTTGCAATTGCCAACTGCAACTTCAGTGCAAGTAGTTTGGTTTACTGAATTTGCTGGTGTTAATCACACAGTAACCTATGGGGAAAATCTCAAACAAACTGCTAGGGCAAGTACTACCAAACTCAGTCGCACACGTGAAGACCAACAATCAAGAGTTGCAAACCAAACCCAAGACGGACAAGTTTATCAAAAACCCGTCCAGCGAGACATTTGGCGACATGAAGCTGAGGTAACTGGGTTAACTCCTGGTGTGCGGGTTAACTATCGTGTCACGAGTGTGCAAGAAGATGGCAAAAGTGTAGACAGTGGTGTTTTCAGCCTTGCAGCTACTCCCAAATCAGATACACCACTAAAAATTCTACTGACCTCAGATCATCAATTAAAGCCGATGACAGCGGCAAATCTGCAAAAGGTGGTAGAAACAGTGGGGCGAGTTGATGGCGTGTGGTTTGCCGGCGATTTGGTCAATGTTAGCGATCGCGCCTCAGAATGGTTTGATGATAATGGTGGTGGTGCCTTGTTTCCCGGTTTACAAGGTCATGCTAAATATGAAATGACGCACGATGGTGTTAAAACAACCTACACTGGTGGAGAAATAATTCAACACGCACCCATGTTTACTTGCATTGGCAATCATGAGGTGATGGGGCGGTTTGCTAGGACGGGAAGTTTAAATGATGAATTTGATGATACAATTCCCCGTGCCGTTGCTCAAAGAATCTACCCAGATAAATCTTTAATCGATAATTCTTTTAATACTAATACCTACGAAGAGATTTTCTCTTTACCAAAAAGTAAAGAGGGTGGAAAAAGGTATTATGCAGTTAGTTTTGGTGATACGCGTTTGGTAGTACTGTACGCTACGAATATGTGGCGAACTCCCAAATTAGAGGGAAAGTTTAAGGGTAGATATCGAGAAGCTGAAAAGGATTTAAATAATCCTGAAAATTGGGGTTATGGACAGGTGATTTATGAGCCAATTGCTAAAGGCAGTAAGCAATATAATTGGCTAGAGTCGGAACTTAACAGCCCTGAGTTTCAACAAGCAAAATACAAAGTTGTGATGTTCCATCATCCGCCTCATACTTTGGGTGATAATATAGTTCCTGCTTATACAGAACCAGTACAGATAATTGAACGGGATAGTGGCAATATCAAAGCAGTGCGTTACGAGTACCCCAAAGACGCAGATTATATCATTCGTGATGTTATTCCTTTATTAGATGCGGCTAATGTGCAATTAGTATTTTATGGACATTCCCATTTATGGAACCGCTTTGTTAGTCCCAGTGGAATGCACTTTCTAGAAACATCTAATGTGGGTAATAGTTACGGTGCAGCTTGGGGTGACAGAAAGCGAGAAGTGCCAATTGGATATCAAGAGGATTATGTTAAGCTTGGCGATCCCAATGGGTTAGAACCGATAGTGCCAACAATTGCCCCCTTGCTGGGTGAAGATGGGAAGCCGATGCCTTATATTGCGAGTAATGATATTACGGTTTTTAGTATCTTTGATACGGGGGCAGGTACGATAAGTAGTTATCGCTTTGATACTCGCAAGCCTGATTCGGAAGTATTAAAGTTTGACGAATTTAAGTTGAAATAGTCATCCTTACCCTTACCGCCTGGGAATAAATTCCCAGGCTAATAGCTAAAGTCCTCTCAAGAGGACTAAATGATTTCATGTATGAAAATGATTTTGCATGATATTAAAATTCTTGTAGAGACTAGCAATTGCAACGTCTCTACATCTGGATTCATACCGCAATTAGGCAAAGCCAAATTTTTAGCCAGCCATATAGATGGCTATCATATCTAAAATAGAGAATTTCAGTCCACTTGAGTGGACTTTAGCTATCAGCCCAGAACTTCAGTTCTGGGCGGGATATGGGGTGAGCGCAATACTTTGACTGTTACAAAAATATGGCTAACGACAAGTAAAAAATGGGGTATCTCTTCTGCGTAAATCCTAAAATCATAGACTAGCGATCGCATCGGCAACTCGCCCTGAAACAAAAGGCAAAATATCCCGATTCTTAGCTTGGGCTTTCCCTTCAGTAAATACCACTAAAAGATAAGGGCGCTGTTCTGGTAATTCAATATACGCTGCATCATGGCGAACTTGACTTGTCCAACCTGCCTTTGACCAAATTTGAGCATTTTCAGGCAGTCCACCGCCTAAGAAACCTGTCACCTGATTTTCCTCGCCGTCAGAGGACAAATCTTTGAGAGGACGTTTCAGTAAAGCCATCATTGATTGCGATCGCGTACTTGAAACCGCCACTCCACCTACAATACTATGCAGTAACCTAGCGATCGCATTTGTGGTTAACATATTACGATTTTCTAGTAACTCCCCCACAAACGCCCGTTCCCGTCCATAAGGGCCATCACCCCAAGTTTTTTGACAGACGTTAATCGTCTCCATTTCTTCCCAACCCAAAGATTGGTAATAGCGGTTAACAATATTACGCTGATATTTCCAGGTTTCAAAGGGGCCGATTGGTAATTCTGGCCCTGATGTGGTACCACTCAAAATATCCACAACCAAGCTGGTAGCATCGTTACTAGAATCGACAATCATATCCTGCAAAGCTCGCTCCAACTCCTTGGAGATTTGACTCATGCCTTTTTCTAGCCATTCGTTTACCGCTACCAGATAAAATAGCTTGACTACACTAGCAGGATAAATCCGCTCAACACCGCGATAAGTGAAACCACGAACTGGGTGATCCCAAAAAGCGTTAGGAGTCAGCGCCCCACCAGTATTGACTCGCACTGGTGGATCGTAAACAACCCAAGTCAAGGCAATTTGGTTACGCGCTAAGGTTGGAAATGCTGCCCAAGTTGCATCTAAAATGCCATTACCAAGATTCTCTAGTTGTTCGTCTTTATTAAAAAAAATCATTCTCTGATAATGTCCTTTAATCTAAAATCCAAAATGATTCGACTGAGCGAAGCCGAAGTCCAAAATCCCAAATCAGGCGAGTATCAGTGTTTAGCTGACCTGAATTTATATGATTCTCCTGAATGTACGCGTTTAGCAACTCAAGCTGCATCTGGGAGGCATTTGTGGCTAACATCAAATCATCAAAATTTGGCGGTTGAGGTGTATTTATGTGAAGATGACTATCCGGGATGGGTATCTGTTTCAGATTTTGATTCATTACAATCTGCTACTGTACCTTATCAGGCTGCAACATTTTCTGAATCGGAGATTAAAAAACTCCTAGCAGAGATTATCGCCTTTACCCAAAAAGCGATGCAACAATCAAATTATTACCTTTGGGGTGGTACGGTTGGGCCAAATTATGACTGTTCTGGGTTGATGCAAGCGGCGTTTGCTTCGGTGGGTATTTGGCTACCTAGAGATGCCTATCAACAGGAAGGATTCACTCAACCAGTTACGATTGCAGAATTAGCAGCCGGGGATCTAGTATTTTTTGGAACTAGCCAAAAAGCCACCCATGTCGGGCTTTATTTGGCCGATGGTTATTATATCCATAGTTCTGGGAAAGAGCAGGGACGGAATGGGATCGGAATTGATATTCTCTCGGAACAGGGAGATGCGGTTAGTCAGTCGTACTATCAGCAGCTGCGAGGTGCTGGTAGAGTTTTTAAGAGTTACGAACCACAGAGACGCTGAGGATGCTGAGGCTTATGAGGAGTGGGTTGATCGAACAAGGGGTAATCGGGGAAAATGGGGCGATTTCAGCAATTGTCCCAGATGTTTCGGTGGTAGTACCAATACATGACGAAGTGGAGAGTTTGCCGCTTTTACTAGAAGCGATCGCCTCTACTTTATCTTCTAGTCAGGTAAATTATGAAATCATTTGTGTAGATGATGGTTCTACAGATGGTTCTGGGGATTTTCTCAAAGAACAGGCGCAAATCCGCACTGATTTAAAAGCGGTGATTTTGCGTCGCAACTACGGACAAACTGCGGCGATGGCTGCTGGATTTTATTATGCAGTCGGTAAAGCGATCGTTACTTTAGATGCCGATCTCCAGAACGATCCGGCTGATATCCCGATGTTATTAGCAAAGCTGGACGAAGGTTACGATTTGGTGAGTGGTTGGCGGCAAAAACGCCAAGATGGGGCTGTAAATCGCTTACTTCCTTCCAAAATTGCCAATTGGCTAATTCGCCGCACCACTAGCGTGAATATTCATGACTATGGCTGTTCGCTGAAAGCCTATCGTGCAGAACTTTTGGCAGATATGAACCTCTACGGAGAATTACACCGATTTTTACCCGCTTTGGCGTACATCGAAGGAGCTAGAATTACCGAAATACCTGTACGTCATCACGCCCGCCGCTTTGGTCGTAGTAAATATGGAATTTGGCGGACATTCCGGGTATTGATGGATTTGTTAACCATTCTGTTTATGAAAAAATTCCTCACCCGTCCGATGCACGTTTTTGGGCTGTTGGGCTTGATTTCAATGTTTTCAGGCACTGCGATCGGAATTTACTTGACTTTCGTAAAATTAGCTTTAGGCCAGATGATTGGCAATCGCCCTTTGTTGATTTTAGCAGTTCTTTTGTTACTAACGGGAGTACAGTTGTTTTGCTTCGGACTTTTAGCAGAATTGCTCATGCGTACATACCACGAATCCCAAGGACGGCCTATCTATCGCGTGCGAGAGGTGGTAGCAAAAAATGTTAAGTAAGGTAACAATAGTAATCATTAGTCATTGGTCATTGGTCATTGGTCATTGGGCATTGGGCATTGGGCATTGGGCATTGGGCATTGGGCATTGGGCATTGGGCACTTGTACTGAGCGAAGTCGAAGTATTGGTCATTGGTCATTAGCAAATAATTAACAGTAAATATTGGTTGACTCTAGACAAATGACAAATGACAAATGACAAATGACAAATGACAAATGACAAAAAACTAGTTAAATTGCATCTACCTTGAAAGCATTTAATACATTTAATGCCGAACTGCGGCGTAACCTGCTGATTTTATTTACGGCAGGTTTATTATTCTGGTCAAGTATGTCTTCGCTTTTACCAACTCTACCGCTTTACATCGATGATGTGGGCGCAAGCAAGCAAGAAATTGGGATTGTCATGGGCAGTTTCGCCATTGGTTTATTGCTCTCTCGCCCAATGCTGGGACGGTTAGCCGATGAACGCGATCGCAAAATTGTCTTGTTGATTGGTACGATCGTAGCTGCGATCGCACCCTTTGGTTACTTGGCAACCCGATCTATTGGGTTATTAATCTTGGTGCGGATTTTTCACGGCATTAGTGTTGCCGCTTTTACCACTGGCTACAGTGCCTTAGTCGCAGATTTAGCTCCCACTGAAACTCGTGGTGAAATCATTGGTTACATGACCCTAGCAACTCCCATTGGTTTAGCAATTGGCCCTGCCTTAGGAGGGTATTTAGAAGCTACAAGTGGTTACGGGATATTATTTCTGTTATCTGCTGAATTGGGTTTTGTCGCCTTCTTAGGGATTTTACAAGTTACGAATCCGCCAGTGCAAACGCAGGAGCAGACAGAGGGAGAAGCTCGCAACTTTTGGCAAATTTTGGTCAGTCCACGGGTGAGAGTTCCAACTTTAGTTATGTTGCTGGTTGGTTTGTCCCTTGGTGCTGTACATACTTTTGTGTCGTTGTTCCTCAAATCCACTGAAGTGGACTTCAATGGCGGACTGTTTTTTACAGCTGCGGCGATTTCTAGTTTTAGTATTAGGATATTTGCTGGTAAGGCAAGCGATCGCTTAGGGCGGGGTTTGTTTATTACCTTTGGGATTTTTTGCTACGTTTTAGCGTTAATACTGCTGTGGCAGGCTTACAGCCCGATCGTTTTCTTACTGGCTGCGATCGCTGAAGGTGCTGGTGGTGGTACACTGTTCTCGATGATGGTTACTATGATGGCAGATCGCTCCCTGCCGCAAGAACGGGGGAAAATTTTTGCTATCTGCATAGCTGGACTTGATTTGGGAATTGCGATCGCTGCTCCTGTTTTGGGTATCATCGCAGAACTTGTAGGCTACCGCGATATGTTTGGCTACGGTGCGGCGATGACTTCTCTAGCACTTGTCCTCTTCCTCACCCGTTCGAGCAAAAACTTATCCAACTCACTGCGCTTTGCACTAGGTCGCGCTCCAGATGCCTACGCCTTGAAAAACTTAAAAGTTAGGAGCGATGAAATTTAACTCATCACTCCTAACTTTCAACTCTTTAAAAGCGGGCGAGGAGGGATTCGAACCCCCGACACCGTGGTCCGTAGCCACGTGCTCTAGTCCACTGAGCTACACGCCCTCACCGACAATATATATTAACACGTTCTAACCAAATGGCGCAAGATAATTTTCCAGCTAATTTTGCTTCCTTATCCCATCTAGATCCCCAAGGACAGGCACAGATGGTTGATGTGTCTGATAAAGCACCCACCATTCGCCAAGCAGTAGCAGCTGCTAAGGTGCGGATGCTGCCAGCCACCTTCGCTGCCATTCAAGCCGGAAATGTGCCAAAAGGGGATGTGTTGGCAACTGCAAGATTGGCTGGGATTATGGCAGCCAAGCAAACAGCCACTTTAATTCCTCTGTGTCATCCGTTGCCTTTGCAAAAAATCGCAGTCGAAATCACACCCGAACCCGAACTACCGGGTTATCAAATTCAAGCCACAGTCAAAACCAAAGCTGAAACCGGTGTAGAGATGGAAGCCTTAACTGCCGTTTCTGTCGCTGCTTTGACTTTATACGATATGGCAAAAGCTTTAGAAAAGTCGATTCAAATTGAATCAATTCGTTTAATAAGTAAGAGTGGCGGTAAATCAGGAGATTATTCGCCGGCAGAGTAATCAGCTAGCTACTGGGCATTGGGCATTGGGCATTGGGCATTGGGCATTGGGCATTGGGCATTGGGCA
>NZ_JAVRCD010000029.1:0-94090 GCF_034530895.1 Nostoc sp. DedQUE08 | reverse complement strand
GTATGGACATTGCACAGTAGATGACCTCAATTCATCCCTCTATTATGCAACGCCAGATTTATTTATTGCAAAAGTCATTTAGCACTGTTCGTTTATCCACAAATGTGCATTAATCATCTACAAATACACCTCTAATATCGTGTCTGGCTAAAAACTTCTTATTAAGACCGCAAAGGCCTAGAGGAAAGGAATTTTCCGGTATTCTGCATAGATTCGGGAGTTCTACCTAACTAGCCTGACATCAATAATTGATTGAATCAACACAAAATTACAGGAGATCACAGAGAAGCGGAATCAAAAACTCCGCGTTCCTCTGCGTTTAAATTTAAACCTGAATTCGTCACTATTTCGGATATTTTAAAAAACTTAACTGATGTATAATCGGAAATTAGCGGTAAAGATTTCTTAGAGACTTATTTTCAATTCGTATCGCTGTAACTATAACTAGCTATCAGTTCAACACTATTGATTGAATTTTCCAAATTTTATTACATTTCTAGTCAATTTCGCTGTTGTCGGTATCAGATCCTTGTAAGGCCATTTCAAAATTCATTCTCTGTTCGGCGTTACGTAAGAAATAACCACTAATCATCGCAGAAGCAAGAAGCCTACCTAAATTTTCCCGATTTGTGGTGACAGTAACACCAAAGTGTTCTGAAGGTAGATTACCTAATAGTCCTGTAATATTTCGTTCCATTACCTGAAAGACTTCGGCAGACGTGGGTTTGGATAGCTGGGTAACTGTCTCTGGACTCAAGGATTTAACGTACTGCCATAGTAAATCGTTAGTTTCTGCTTCGCTATTAAAAAATTCTGAGACACGATTGGATGGGTTACTCATTTTTTAGCTCCTTAACTACCACTATTAGCTGCGGTGCTTGTGATTTGAATATTAAATGTTTGTTTTGGATTTGACTTAGTTATTTTGTCTTCCTGTCAACTAATGTAACAGCCTAGCGTAAGAGTGGAAGTAGGTGTAACCGTACCAAAGTCAGCGTATTTTCTCACCAATTGGTCAGTAGTCATTGGTCTTTAGTCCTTTGTTAACAACTAATGACAAATGACTAATGACAAATGACTAACTTGCCAAATATTCATCCATGTTGGCTTTAGACTTGCGAAGTTTGCTTAAGGCTTCCCGTTCAATTTGTCGGACTCGTTCTCTACTGATGTTCAATATTTCACCAATTCTAGCCAGAGTCAGAGCTTGCCCATCAGTTAAGCCAAAACGCAGTGTGATTACCTCCCTCTGTTGTGGCGTGAGATCGCCCATCAAGCGATCTAAGTCATAAGATAGGGAAGATTGCATAACAAACTCTTCGGGAGAAGCGCCTGGATCTTCCAGCATTTCTCCAAGTTCGGTGTCGTAGTTATCACCCAGCCGCAAATCCAAGGAAAGAGGCAAACGCGCCTTTTCTAAATACTCTCGCACTTGTTTGGGCGTCAATTCTAATTCTTGAGCTAGCTCCCCAGCCGTAGGAGCGCGTCCCAACTTTTGAGACAATTGGCGCTGTGCCTTTTTAATCTTATTTAATTTTTCGGTGATATGGATCGGCAACCGAATGGTACGAGCTTTTTCGGCTATAGCACGAGTAATAGCTTGCCGAATCCACCAATAGGCATAAGTAGAAAATCTGTACCCTTTGGTGGGGTCAAACTTTTCTACGCCCCGTTGCATACCAATGCTACCTTCTTGAATCAAGTCCAGTAAATCGACGTTACGCTTGATGTATTTTTTGGCAACGGAGACTACCAGCCGCAAATTGGCTTCTACCATCTTGCGCTTGGCAATTTCACCATCTGCGATCGCTTCGTTCAACTCTGCTGGTTCTAGGTTTGTTGCTTTGGCCCACTCTTCTAGAGTCGGTTGATAACCTAGCTGGGTGGCAAGAGATTCCCTTGATTCGTGCAAAGCGCAGGAACGTTGCACTTGTTTACCATAGAAAATCTCTTCCTCGTGGGTTAAAAGTGGCACACGGCCAATCTCACGCAGGTAAGTCCGCACGAGGTCTGTGGCTGTCTGAGCGGTCTTCATGGCGCTACTCTTTGGTAATGATGGGGTTGGCGGTAGGGTCATTAAGGGATAGATGCTTTCTTTAGCTTTCTTTATTTATTAAGGTTCTACCCAGTCAGACTGGGAACCCGTACTATGGTTTGCAACTTACGCGCCTGAGAAAGTCGTCGTCGGCTGCTCATAATAATCAAATTTAGGCTTCTTAACTGCTAAAACTACAGTTATTTTCTATTTTTCACAAGTATCTACAGTTAGATAAAAGGTTGCTTTTTAAACATTTTTTATGAAAGTCCTATTAACAATTGTAACATTTCTGAGAATATTTTGGCTAGATGGCGACATGAAATTTCCTGGTTTTTCCAGTTCATTGAATGTTGGTCTCTATCTGAAGGTTGACTAAAAGTCAATTTAAGAAACGATCTGATTCAAATAATTTTCCTCATATTTGTTAAAGTATCTCAATGAGAACTATATTCATTCTCTTCTAACAATTGTTTAATTTTTCTGGCAATTGGGAATTGTAAATCGGGAATTGGGCATGGGGCATGGGGCATTGGGTGTAGTTATTCCCCTTGTCTCCCCTGCTCCCCTGCTCCCGTTCGGCTACGCTCACGGCAAGTCTGCTTCCTGCTCTTTTACTTCCCTGCTTTCCTACTCCCTAAAGAGGGCAGTACTCTTGGATAGTTTTTACATCCAAAGTCGTATTTTGTAAGGAACGGATAGCGGCGACAGTAGCTTTTGCACCAGCGATGGTAGTAATGATGGGAATTTTGTAAGCTAAGGCTGTGCGGCGGATTAACCTAGCATCAGTCTGGGCTTCTTCCCCTGATGGTGTGTTGATAATAAGTTGGATTTTCTGGTTTTTGATCGCATCTAGGACGTGGGGACGACCTTCATGGAGTTTTAAGACTAATTCAATATTTAACCCCTGCTCCAGAAGAACTCGGCGTGTACCAAGGGTAGCCATCACTGTAAAGCCCAAATCGATAAATTCCTTGACCACACCACTTGCAGCAGCTTTATCGCGATCGCTCATTGATACAAATACAGTTCCACTTAGCGGTAAACGCTCCCCAGCACCCATCTCCGCTTTGGCAAAGGCACGGCCAAAGTCACTGTCAATCCCCATCACCTCACCAGTGGATCTCATTTCTGGGCCCAATATTGTATCAGTTCCTGGGAATTTATTAAAGGGTAATACAGCTTCTTTTACAGCAATATGTATGGGAATGACTTCCTCTGTAAAATTTAGCTCCTCTAAGGTTTTACCCGACATAATTAAGGATGCTAGTTTCGCTAGCTGTACGCCCGTAGCTTTAGATACAAATGGCACTGTGCGAGAAGCGCGGGGATTGGCTTCTAAAATGTAAACTTGGGGAGAATAGCTGCTTGCACCGACAACGGCAAATTGAATATTCATCAACCCTATGACTGACAATGCTTGTGCTAGCTGTATCGTCCAAGTACGAATCTGATTGAGAACTGCTGGTGATAGGGAAATGGAAGGTAAGGAACAAGCAGAATCTCCTGAGTGAATACCTGCTTGCTCAATGTGTTCCATAATACCGCCAATTACCACTCTTCCTGTATGGTCGGCGATCGCATCGACATCGACTTCAATCGCGTTTTCCAAAAACTTATCAATTAAAATCGGATGTTCTGGTTCTACGAGTACCGCAAAGGTCATGTAGCGTTCCAACTCAGAATCGGAATAAACGATTTCCATTGCCCGTCCCCCCAACACATAGCTGGGACGCACCACCACTGGATAGCCAATACGTTTGGCGACAATCAGCGCATCTTCGTAACTCCGCGCAATACCATTAGGTGGTTGGGAAATATTCAACTGTTGGAGAATCTTTTCAAACCGCTCCCGGTTTTCTGCCATGTCGATGGAATCTGGCGATGTCCCCCAAATTTTAGTGAGCAGTCCTGATGCGTCATTGTTAAGAAACTCTTGTAAAGGAATAGCCAACTTTAGCGGCGTTTGTCCGCCAAACTGGACAATTACCCCGACTGGATTTTCAGTTTCGATGATGTTAAGAACATCTTCTTTTGTTAACGGCTCAAAGTAAAGGCGATCGCTGGTATCGTAGTCTGTCGAAACTGTCTCTGGATTAGAGTTGACCATAATCGTCTCATAGCCTGCATCCTTCAAGGCATAGGCGGCGTGACAACAACAATAGTCAAACTCAATTCCTTGTCCAATGCGGTTTGGGCCACCACCCAAAATCAACACTTTTGGCTTGGTTACAGGCAAAACCTCTGTTTCTTCTTCGTAGGTAGAATAGTAGTAGGGAGTAAAGGCTTCAAACTCAGCAGCGCAGGTATCTACTGTTTTGTAAACTGGGATGATTCCTAGTTGTTTGCGGTAGGTGCGAACTTCATCTTCAGTGGTTTTTGTGGCGTAAGCAATCTGGCGATCGCTATATCCGTCCCGTTTCACTTCATAAAGTTGCTCTTTTGTCAATTGCTGCAAAGGTGTCCGCTTGAGGAATTTCTCGACATCTAGCAATTGCTGAAATTTATCTAGGAACCAGGGGTCAATACCAGTCAGTTCGTAGATTTCCTCAGCACTAATCCCTAGTTGCAAGGCATGGCGCACGGAGAAAATGCGATCGGGGTTAGGTGTCCGCAGTTGGGCGCGGATTTGTTCGCCACTGGGTAGTTTTTCAGCTCCATCGCAACCCCAACCAGCGCGTCCGGTTTCGAGCGATCGCAGTGCCTTTTGGAAGGATTCATTGAATGTGCGCCCAATTGCCATTGCTTCCCCAACTGATTTCATTTGGGTTGTCAGCACTGCGTCGGAACCGGGGAACTTTTCAAAGGCAAAGCGGGGAATTTTTGTCACCACATAGTCAATTGTCGGCTCAAAGGACGCGGGAGTTTTCTTGGTGATGTCATTTTTAATTTCATCCAAGGTGTAACCCACAGCCAATTTTGCAGCCATTTTGGCGATCGGGAAACCCGTGGCTTTGGAAGATAAAGCCGAACTGCGGGAAACGCGCGGGTTCATCTCAATTACAACCACATCGCCATTAACTGGATTGATGGCAAATTGAATATTAGAACCGCCAGTTTCCACACCGATCTCACGGATGATTTTAATTGCCATATCCCGCAGCCTTTGATATTCTTTATCAGTAAGGGTTTGCGCGGGAGCGACGGTAATAGAGTCTCCGGTGTGGATGCCCATAGGGTCAAGGTTCTCGATGGAGCAGATAATCACCACGTTATCTGCCAAGTCACGCATCACTTCGAGTTCATATTCTTTCCAGCCGAGTAAAGACTGGTCAATGAGAATTTGCGAAACAGGGCTGGCATCTATACCTACCTGTGCCATTTCTTCAAATTCTTCTTGGTTGTAGGCAATGCCGCCGCCACTTCCACCCATTGTGAAAGCTGGACGAATAATTAGGGGATAACTACCAATTTGACGGGCAACAGCTTTGGCTTCTTCTAAAGATTCGGCTGTGCCACTGGGACATACGGCTACCCCAATCCTTGCCATTGCTTCACCAAAAAGTTTTCGATCTTCAGCTTTTTCGATCGCTGGTAGTTTAGCGCCGATTAACTCAACGCCGTACTTTTCCAGCACCCCATTTTTGGCTAAAGCAACGGCGATGTTGAGGGCGGTTTGTCCTCCCATCGTTGGTAGGAGAGCATCAGGGCGTTCTTTTTCGATGACTTTTTCGACCAATTCCGGTGTCAACGGCTCAATGTAAGTGCGATCGGCCGTTTCCGGGTCGGTCATAATCGTTGCAGGGTTGGAGTTGACCAAAACCACTTCATAGCCTTCTTCTCGGAGCGCTTTGCAGGCTTGAGTGCCAGAGTAGTCAAACTCACAGGCTTGTCCGATCACAATTGGACCAGAACCTAACAGTAGAATCTTCTGGAGGTCGTCACGGCGGGGCATAGTCGTTGCCTTGGAATACGAGAATAGAAATCCTGATCATTTTAAGGGTCTTTACCCCCTATGGTGCTTTTTATTATTAAGTTTTCTAAGTTTGATGACAGAAAGGAGTGGGGGAGCAGGGGAGCAGGGGAGAAGTTGCAGAAAGTTTTTCCCCTCTGCCCCTTAGCCCCTCTGCCTTTTATGCCCAATGCCCAATGCCCAATGCCCAATGCCCAATGATTATTTTGTATTTTTAATTTTATTTAATTATGATGCTCAAATTTCTAAAGCTTTTGCGAATCTTTATTATTTAATCTGATGAAACTTGCAATAAATGATCATTTATTTTGGTGTATATCTATCTGCTTATTTATATACAAAGAGATTATTTAAATAAAAATTTATTTTAACTAGCTAATTGCTAAATATTTTCAACATTAAATATTATATAAATATGTTTACTTAAATTAAAAATGGCAGAGAAATAGGGATACCATTCTCTGCCATTTTTTATAATATTTTAATAGTTGCTGCTGCCAACTTTTTCTTTCAGTCTCGGTAGACAAATCTAGATTATGAGAATTTTAGCTTTGAGCTGCTTGGACAAACCCTAAAGTTAAGCTGTCTTTGGCGAGGAAGTGAGATAAATGATACGCACGTTCCTCAGTTTTCAACAAAATCTTTTCGTACAGATAGCGCGTACCTCGATCGCCTAAACTCTCTGCCTGAGCAGCTTGGCGACGAATTACGCCAATGATTGCTTGTTCGGCAGCTAGATCGTTTTCCACCATTTGGCGAGAGGAATATACGCCTTCAGATTCTTGCTCAAAACAGGTTAATTCTGCTAATTTGCTGAAGGTAGCTACTGGCACACCACCCAGTCCATCTAAACGTTCTCCAATTTCATGAACGTGGTCTTGTACTTGGTTGTAGCTTTCGTTAAAAAACTCATGCAGAGAGTAAAATTCTGAGCCTTCAACTACAAAATGATGCTTTTGGTACTGCAAGTACAGTGCCTGGAAACTAGCTAATACAACGTTAAATCCTTCTGTAACTGGAGCAGTTACACTGCGATCCAGTAACACAGGATTGTCATATACATGACCAAAATTCCGTAACAAAGTTTGCGTTTCAGACATTGTTCTCCTCGCTATTTAGCAATTATAGATTTTAACTGCTTATTCTTTACATATTAACATTTTCACAATAATAGCAAGCCAATTTGCCATCACAATATTTTGTATTTTTGTTTACTAAAAGTCTTAAGTTTATTGTTTGCTAGATTATGGCACGCTCATCAAGTTGTGTATATTTCTCATTACTGTTGACATGAAAATTTAAGTGTGCATCCATCCCGAAGGGAGGAGGGGAGATGGAGGAGTAAATGCCTCCTTGGCTTAATATTCCTCGTCATCCCCTTCATCTCCCTCATTGGGGGATTGCAAGAATTATATTTTTTTTCCAAAATTAATGAGAATTGTTTGCACTTAAGGTATGCTGGTTTTAAGAGGCTAGACTACTAAGATTTTCAAAAAGCAGGAAGTTAAATGGCCGTAGTTACTACAAGTTTGTTGCACTTTGAGGGCAATTCTCTTGAAATCGTATAGTTCAGAAATAGAAATAAACCACCTTGTAGAGGTGAATTGGGTAGACCGCTGGCAAGTCTATCAACGCTTAGAGGAGTTAGACATTCCCTGTAGTTGTGCGACTAACCAGCCATTAAAAGTTGAAATTAGCAATCTGACTGCGGCTGTTCAACTTTGGAGTGTAGTACGGCGATTTACAGCCTCTCGTCAAGACCAAATTTGGACTCTTGAGTGTTGCTGGAAAAGTCGCTATCAACAGTTCTAATTTTTTGCTACTGCTGAGAATATCTCGCTTGACAGCTTGTTTTAGTAAAAAGGAGGTTAAAAAATGGGTGCATCTCACAATATGGAAGTATCAAAATTTTGCCTTGAGGGCAGATTTATAGATTTTGTTATTAAAGACGGCTATAAGCTAAAAGGTTTACTGCTAAGTACTCATGAGGGTGAATGCTACGTTAAACTCGCTAAACACTTACGGGCTGCTTTTGATTTGCGGCTACCAGCAGGTACTTGGCTACAAGTTGTTGGTTATAGAGAATACGATATAAAAAAAGACAAAGTTACACTCAAAGCTGAACGTGTGATGGCGGCGCGTTCTGAAACAGCAACAATTCAAACGATCGCACCAGTCCAAGAACCCCCATCGATTGATAATGTTAAGGTAAAGCCAGCTAAGGCTAAAGCCACTATTTTGGTGTGTCAAAAGTCTGATTGTATGAAACGCGGTGGTAAAGGAGTTTGTCAGGCGTTGGAGGCAGCTTTAAGCGATCGCGGTTTAGAAGACCAAGTTACAATCAAGGGCACTGGTTGTATGAAGAACTGTAAAGCCGGGCCGAATTTAGTAATGCCAGATAAAACCCGCCATAGTCGAATTCAAGCTGCACAGGTTCCAGCGTTAATGGATAAGCATTTTGGTGACAAGACTTTATCAGCGCAGCCTGAGAATTTAAGGGAAGTAGTGATATCTAATGGCAAGCTTTGGGGAAAAAATTCATAAAATCTTGACATTTAGATGAAAAAGCTTAATAATATCTTCTCAAGTGTGTTCCGTTAAGACTCGGCTGTAAAGCCCGCTAGAAGTTTGTAATAAAATCAAAAAACTGGCTTTAATTAAGGCCAGTTTTTTGAATGAAAAGGATTTTTATTAAGCAATTTTTAATTGGGATGGTTCGATAATTTAAAAAGATTCAAGGGAATGTGATTGATTGGTGAGTACGTAGACGCACTGAGGCTTGTTGTTAGACATCGCTTACAGTGGAAGCGTCAATCATCAATGACTTAAAAACAAATGCCACACACCCCGCAGTGGATATATATCGTTTTTTTCCCACTTAGCACGATAGTCATGATTTTTGTATTCCGTCATGACTGGAATCACCTCGCTAAACTCTACAGCACCCAAGAAGCGCCGCCACAAAACTTCTCCCGAATGCAAAGTGGTTCTGTGGGTTTAGTGTATTACAAAGGAACTTTAAATGTTGGTACAAATTCTCAAGGGATTTATCTGAGTATTTTCCCGTTGTTTAGCTTTGGACTTACGCCGTTGTTGATTCCCTGGAGTGCCATTAGCAAGATTGAACCTGCTAACCAACTATTTATTGAGCGTTTTCGCTTATATCTTGGTTCTCCAAAAGTCAAACTGATTTTAAGCAAAGATATTTTGGAACCAGCTAAAGAATTTTTAGCCACAAAGGGATTTGAGTGGATTTAGACAAATCCCGTTTTTAGCTGGCTGATATCATTCTGAATTTTAAATTTTGGATTATGTCTCTTAATGTGAAGCAAGCTATGCGTAGTGTCTCATTTAATACAGAATTACATTGAGCGATCGCCACACTTTCTCATAAGAAAGGAAAATTCGCTTAACATTTTTATGTAATTGCGTTCAGCCGCCAGTCTCTCGAATGCAAGTAGGCTGAGATATTGCGCTTACCCGTTTCTGTGCCAGAGGTTGAAATCCCAGGCTCATAATGCAAGTCCATTTGAGTGGACTTGCATTATGAGAGAGGAAATTGATTAGCAGTTTCTTGTTGGGACTTGTGGGTTTTCTGGAGAGTAGGTTGCAAATTACATGACTTAGTTAGACAAAATAGCAACAACTGTCGGATGGATGTAGCTTGCAGATGGTCAGGGAAGACAATTAAAAAGTCATTTAGGTCTTGGATAGCTTTACCAATAGATTCTGAGGAAGCACCTTTTGATAAGGCATAGCGATACAAATCGTTTGCTTGTTGAGTGTATTGAGCAGCCAAATAGTAAAGGGCTAAATTAAAAGTATTACGCCAGTCTTTAGCATCTTTTTTGCAATGTTCTGTAGCCAGCTTGATAGCGGGTACTAAGACAGTTTGTGCTTTGTGTGGTTGGTTAAGGGCTAAGTAGACTAAAGCACGATTATATCTAGCATCTTCATAGCGTTTTTCCTCATAAGCTTTTAACCCATTTGCTAATTGCTTACCCCAATACTGAACTTCAGCAGAATCCCCATCTTTACCAGCCTGAAGCATTGTTTTTGCATATTGTTGGGCAAAAGTGGGTTGATTTTTGAGGAGAGCAAGAAATTCATTAAGAGCTACAAATAAATTCCTTTGCGGTGACTGACATAATTTATGGTACAAAACATTTAAAGTGTGACTTTGCCAGCTAGGATCGCGCTGTTTGTTATCTTCATCCAATTGCAAATCGTTCCGCAGGCTGTCATAATATTGAGCCAACTTACCATGTATGTCAGCCCAACCTTGCGGCGATGAAAGGCGTTTGTGGCATAACATTTGGGTTTTGACGACATCATGATAAACCCAGCCGTTGCTACGTTCGTTGATAAAAGATGTTTCTTTCAACCAAGAAAATAGCTCATCAGCTTCTTCTTCCGTTCTTAATTTGGCTATAACATCCCGGTTCAAGCACCGAGGAATGGCAGCATCAAGCACCACTTGTCGCCGTTTGGGATCGTCAATCCATTTTAAAAAGTTTTTTACAGCACTACTGCTAGGCTCAATTACCTGGTTGGGGTGATTGGGATGAGCATCTGCTAACATTTCTATTAGCAGGGGTAAGTTTCCAGAAGCGTTTAAAATCACTTCAACAATGCGATTATCTGTAATGCCTTTGTGAATTAGGTATTGTTTGGCTTCTTCTTCTGTAAACGGTTCTAGAGGCAAACGAACTATTAATCCTTCGTAGGATGCCCAGTCATTTTTATCTAATTCTTGCCGACTGGCAACGATCATTAATATATTGGCAGAGACTTTACCGTGCTGGTTCTCAAAAATTTCCCGTAGCCAGTTCTCTAGGAATTCTCCGGTGCGTTCTGAGGTATCGAAAAACAGGACAACAGGAGTTTTATCAGCAATTTTAGAAATATCTTGCAAAAATAGCGGGGTCAGAACTTCTTTAGGTTCTTTAACTAAATGTACCTCATCTTTATTTGTGATTTTCTTTGCAACATAAGACGCCCATTCGCCGGCTTGAGTGGCCAAAGCATTCTCATCTACAAAGTCAAATACAGCACCGCCAACTGGAACTCGACGCGCCAGATGCACACCAGTTTTTACCATAGTTTTCCCAACAAAAGCGGAAAAACCTTGAGGAGCTTCTGGATCTGTTTCTAATTCTTGGCACTTTTGGCAGTAAACTTTGTAGCGATCGCTAAACTGCGTTAGTTTGTAACCTTGTTGTTCTAACTCCTCAGCTATACGACCCATGACCTCTGGTATAGTTTTTTCAGCTTCATCGATATAAGCCGAAATCATTTTTGCTTCGTCAGCAATTTTCCGAAACTGCCGCAGCAAAGTAGTTTTACCAACTCCGCCTTGACCAGAAACGTTAAACAGAAAACAATGGCGATTGTCTTCTACTGGTAATGCTAAATTTTGGCGAAATCGGTTTATTTGGTCTTCACGACCGACAAAATTTGATTGTTGACGTTGCTTAACAATATCTTGTAAACTCTTGGGCTTGTCTTGGGTATTCATAACAAGATTTAATTTTGAGGCGTTAATGTCTATAAACAGAACTACCAAATATACAAAATGTATTTCGGAATTTACTAAACTTTTTCGAGATAGTTTTTAGGACTTACGCACTATACAAATCAACCAAAACGTGTACTACGGTATTTAGTCTTTTCAGAGGCTTCAGATAACCCTGATTTATTCCGACATTTGCGATCGCTGGATGCAAAACATGGCTAAAATACCCAAATTGTGTTTAGTACTTATGTACGATGCGTAAGTCCTAGTTTTTATGCGTTGACCTTCTGAGGCTCGATGTTGACCTTCTGAGGCTCAACTTTGACCTTCTGAGGCTCGATGTTGACCTTCTGAGGCTCAATGTTGACCTTCTGAGGCTCGATGTTGACCTTCTGAGGCTCGATGTTGACCTTCTGAGGCTCGACTTTGACCTTCTGAGGCTCGACGTTGACCTTCTGAGGCTCAAAAATGCCTTGGCGATTAGAAATCGCGGCTATACAGACAAAACCCGCACTTCGGCACCTTTCGGCTTCGCTCAAGGCAAGAAGCTCAGTGACCGCCTGCGCGGGTTTCAAGAATCTTTGGAAACAAAATGCAAAAACGGCATAACATTGTTATGCATAACAAAGCGATCGCCTACGCTTTGTCATGAGCAAGGCAATGTAGTAGTAGCGTAGGCGTAGCCCGCCGCAGGCATCGCTTAATATTTGTATGCATTTGGGTTTAGCGAGAGCATGTCATGAGCAACGTGAGCATCCAGCTTCCTGACTCTTTGAACAAAAGTTTGCAGGAACTTGCCAAACAAGACGGGATTTCTATCGATCAGTTTGTGGCGATAGCAGTTGCGGAGAAAATCGCTGCACTCACAACTGAAATTTATCTAGGGGAGTTAGCAAAGCGAGGCAGTCGAGAAAAATACGACGCAGTTTTAGCGAAAGTACCAGATATTGAACCGGAATCTTACGATCGCTTACCTACAGCTTAATAACAAAGCGATCGCCTACACTTTGTGATGATAAAGACAAAGTAGTAGTAGCGATCGCTTAATGTCTTTATGGAATTTGTCAGATCGCCTACAGGCTCTCACGAGAAGGGCACAGTTGTAAAAGGGTAGGGGATAGCCCGCACTTCTCTACGAGACGCTGCGCGAACAACAAAGCTCAGTGACCACCGCAGGCATCGCTTAATATTTGTAGTAGAAATTACATGACCTAAGTTAGAGAAGACTGCAACAACTGTCGCATGGATGTAGCTTGCGGATGGTTAGGGAAGACAGTTAAAAAGTTATTTAAGTCTTGGATAGCTCCACGAATAGATTCTGAGGAAGCATCTTTAGATAAGGCATAGCGATATAACCGCTCTGCTGGTTGAGTATAATTAGCAGCCAAGTAATAAAGAGCTAAATTAAAGGCATTACGCCAGTCTTTAGTATCTTTTTCGTAACTCTGTTTAGCAAGCTTGATGGCAAGCACTAGGTCAGTTCGTGCTTTGTCTGGTTGATTAAGGGCTAGGTAAGCTAAAGCGCGATTGTATAAATCCCAATTACTGTCAGAATCTAAATCAATAGCGCGGTTGTAATCTGCAAGAGCCTCATTATACAGTTTAAGCATTAGGTAAGTTTGACCGCGACTTGCGATCGCCCAGGCATCTTTAGGGTCAAATGCAATGGCGCGGTCAAAGTCTTGTAGAGCTTCTGTGTAACGCTCCATTAAGCGGTAAGTTTCACTGCGAAGTGCAATCGCCCAGGCATCTTTGGGGTCAAGTTCAATGGCACGGTCAAAGTCTTGTAGAGCTTCCGTGTATTGCTCCATTGAGCGGTATGTTTGACCGCGACTTGCGATCGCCCAGGCATCTTTAGGGTCAAGTTCAATGGCGCGGTCAAAGTCTTGTAGGGCTTCCGTGTATTGCTCCATTGAGCAGTAAGTTTCACCGCGAAGTGCGATCGCCCAGTCAAGTTTAGGGTCAAGTTCAATAGCGCGGTCAAAGTCTTGTAGAGCTTCTATGTAACGTTCTATTAAGCGGTAAGTTTCACCGCGATGTGCAATCGCCCAGGCATCTTTAGGGTCAAGTTCAATGGCGCGGTCAAAGTCTTGTAGAGCTTCCGTGTATCGCTCCATTGAGCGGTATGTTTGACCGCGACTTGCGATCGCCCAGGCATCTTTAGGGTCAAGTTCAATGGCGCGGTCAAAGTCTTGTAGGGCTTCCGTGTATTGCTCCATTGAGCGGTAAGTTTCACCACGAAGTGCAATCACCGGGGCATATTTGGAGTCAAGTTCAATGGCGCGGTCAAAGTCTTGTAGAGCTTCCATGTAATGCTCCATTGAGTGGTAAGTTATACCGCGAAGTGCGATCAGCCAGCCAAATTTGAGGTCAAATTTAATGGCGCGGTCAAAGTCTTGTAGAGCTTCCGTGTAACGCTCCATTAAGCGGTAAGTTTCACCGCGAAGTACAATCGCCCAGGCATATTTGGGGTCAAGTTCAATGGCGCGGTCAAAGTCTTGTAGAGCTTCCGTGTAACGCTCCATTAAGCGGTAAGTTTCACCGCGAAGTACAATCGCCCAGGCATATTTGGGGTCAAGTTCAATGGCGCGGTCAAAGTCTTGTAGAGCTTCCGTGTAACGCTTCATTAAACGGTAAGTTACACCGCGAAGTGCCATCGCCCAGGCATCTTTGGGGTCAAGTTCAATGGCGCGGTCAAAGTCTTGTAGGGCTTCTGGGTAACGCTTCATTGAGCGATAAGTTTCACCGCGCCAACCTAGAGCAATAGATTGCCATTGTATCTGAATGCTGGGATTCTGTAAGATTGCGGTAAACATTTCAACCGTGACTTGATAACGGTCTTCTTCATAAGCTTTTAAACCATTAGTTAGTTGTTCACCCCAACGCTTAACTTCAGCAGAATCAGCATCTTTACCAGCCTGAAGTATCGTTTCTGCCCATTGTTGAGCAAATTTACGTTGATTTTTGAGTGCAACGAGAAATTCATTGAGAGCTAGAGATAAACTTTTTTGTGGTGACTGACATAACCTGTGGTACAACACATTTAAAGTGTGACTTTGCCAGCTAGGATCGCGCTGTTTCTTTTCTTCTTCTAATTGCAGATCGTTCCGCAGGGTGTCGTAGTAATTTGCCAACTTGCCATGTATCTCAGCCCAACCCTGCGGTGATGATAGGCGCTTGTGGCGTAACATTAGCATTTTGACGACATCGTGATAAGCCCAGCCGTCAGTACGTTCGTTGACAAAGGATATTTCTTTTAGCCAACTAAATAGCTCATCGGCTTCTTGTTCTCCTCTCAACTGAGCGACAATATCCCGATTTAAGCACCGAGCAATGGCAGCATCAAGAGCTACTTGTCGTCGTTTGGGTTCATCAATCCATTTTAAAAAGCGTTCTACAGCACTGCTGCTAGGCTCAATTATTTGGTTAGGGTTATTTTGATAAGCGTCTGTTAGCATTCCCACTAGCAAGGGCAAGTTTCCAGAAAGGCGTAAAATCTCTTCAACATGCTGACTGTTAGTGATGCCTTTGCAAGTTAGATATTTTTGGGCTTCTTCTTCTGTAAAGGGTTCTAGAGGGAAACGAACTATTAACCCCTCGTTGCCTGTCCAAAGATTTTTATCTAATTCCTGCCGACCAGCAATAGTTATCAATATATTCAAAGATACTTGACCGTGGCGACCCTCTAAAATTTCTCGTAACCAGTTATCTAAGAATTCCCCGGTGCGTTCATAAGTATCAAAAAACAAAGCAATAGCAGTTTTCTCACAAATTTTAAAAATATCTTGTAAAAATAGTGGGGTCAGGACTTCTACAGGTTCTTGAACTAACTGCACCTCATCTTTATTTGTGATTTTCTTAGCAACATAAGATGCCCATTCTCCGGCTTGGGTAGCCAAAGCATCCTCATCTACAAAGTCAAATACAGCACCGCCAACGGGAACTTGACGCGCCAGACGCACACCAGTTTTAACTACAGTTTTGCCTACAAAAGCCGAAAAACCTTGAGGAGCATCTGGATCGGTTTCTAATTCTTGTCGCTTTTGACGGTAAACTTTGTAGCGTTCGGTAAACTGCGGCAGTTTGTGACCTTGCCGTTCCAAGTCTTCAGCTAGACGACCCATAGCTTCTGGTACAGTTTTCTCGGCTTCATCTATATAGGCCGTAATATTTTTTGCTTCTTCAGCAATTTTGCGAAACTGTCGTACAAGTGTGCTTTTACCAACCCCGCCTTCACCCCAAATGTTATACAAAAAACGACGACGAGTGTCTTCTACATGCAATGCCAGATTTTGGCGGAATTGATTGGTTTGGTCTTCACGACCCACAAAACCTAATTGCTGACGTTGTTTAATAATATCTTGTAGGTTCTTGGGCTTGTTTTGTGGGTTCATTACAAGATTCAATTTTGAGGTGCTAATGCCTTCAGAATAACTACTAAATATACAAAGTGTATTTCGTAATTTATTAAATTTTTTTTCAGTAATTTTTATGCATTGACCTTCTGAAGCTCGACGTTGACCTTCTGAGGCTCAATGTTGACCTTCTGAGGCTCAACTTTGACCTTCTGAGGCTCAACTTTGACCTTCTGAGGCTCAATGTTGACCTTCTGAGGCTCAATGTTGACCTTCTGAGGCTCGACGTTGACCTTCTGAGGCTCAATGTTGACCTTCTGAGGCTCAACTTTGACCTTCTGAGGCTCAAAAATGCTTTGGCGACTTAGCGCTTATCGGTGAAGTCTAATATAGACCTAACCCCCAGCCCCTTCCCTACAAGGGAAGGGGAGTAAGATTCAAAGCCTCTCCCCTTGTAGGGGAGAGGTTTGGAGAGAGGTTAAAGTGTATTTGAGATTAACGAGATGCACTATATAAATCGCGGCTACACAGACAAAACCCACACTTCGGCAAGCTCAGTGACCGCCTGCGTGGGTTTCAAGAATCTTTGGATACAAAACGCGAAAAGGGCATAACATTGTTATGCCCCTACAAATAAGGTATATTTTATCAAATTGATAATTGGTATGATTACCTGTTTTAAGCTTTAGCTAACTGAGGCTTCAGGTTGCTTTTTCTTAGAACGGCGGTTAAACCTGCGTCCTATCTCATCAATTACTGCATCTAAACCTGTGACATCACCGCTAGCTTTGGCATAGCTATAAACTGCTAATGCTGAGGCATACGCTTCACTAGCAGCAGCTATACAGGTATCATCTACCAGTTCTTGCAGTTGTGTCAAAGATAACAGCACCGGATACAAGTCCTCATATATTTCTAAGTCCCGGCGCATCTCTTCTAAATCAAAAGAACGGGGCAAAAAGTTAGGGTTTTGTGTCGCTACTTCTAAAGCTTTGCTGACAAAAGCCCGACTTTTATCTCCCATTTTCAACATTGTTCGCCTGTCTTCGGGGGTCAAATCAACCAAAAACGGTAACTTTTCCCGAATAGTGGTTATCGCCTGCATGACTGCTTCTTTATCTGCTGGGGCGAGGCTAGCACTGATGCGATTTTCTGCCATTTTTAATACTCCTTTAGGGTACTTAATTTCAGTATTCCCAAAGTTGTAGAAGCGATCGCCTTTGTTGAGAGATAATTAACGATGAAACTGAATGCAGAAATCAATGCGTAAACAAATCATCGAATATACATCTCCACTAGATGCGCTGATTGCCCTTACCAAACAGTTAAATACCTATGAAATAAAGTACCAAATGAATTCAGAAGATTTTTTTGCCCAATACAGCCAAGGCGAAACTTCTGACGATGAAGTATTTGTCGAATGGGCAGGAAACTACCAACATTATCTAGCTCTACACCAAGATATAAAGAGCAAACTTAGAGATGTCGCGTAAAGTCATCCAAGCATATTTAAATGAAATCGATCAACTTTTACTCAGATGCTCTAACATATACGTTGAAGAATATAGTGCCGTAATTTTAACGACAAAGAGAGCTAATCTCCGCATTAGAATACGTTTCGCTCTCAAATATTGACTAGGAATCAGTGAAGCCTTTGTTATTGTAGATAATCAGATTACATATATCGATTACCGTTATCACTTTCAAAACGAGCAAAATAGTTTGATTTTTCGTTATGACAGTACACCACACTTTCCCAACTTGCCTAGCTTCCCGCACCATAAACATCTTTTCGATAACGTAATTGCTTGCGAAAAGCCACATATAGCCGATGTGCTACAAGAAGTGATGGAGTTTTTAGAGTCAAAACAAAACAATCAAATGTAACCGTTAAAATTTGCTCATTGATGCGTTCCTCCTAACCGCCAATCACAGCGATCGCATTCATCAGAGGAGAACACTCAAAAATACTTGCAATTGCTAATTGCTAACTTTGCTGTTGAAGTTCTAATTTTTTAAACCACGATCCAGTCAAGCTTGTATTTCCAGCAAAAGTGCCTGATAACCTGCTTGGACAAAATGTTGATCGGCCGTGGCTGCAATAATTAACCCCTGATCCTGCATGACAATAAACGAAATACAATCAGTTAAACCCCAGGTTTTGTCTAGACGGGATTGATAAAGTTTTAAAGCATGGTTGAGCAGTGGTGTGTCTACACTCACAATATACATATTTGGGGTTTGATAGCACTGTTGGATAAACTGCATGGCAGCTGTGCGATTAAAAGCACTCAAAGCATTACCAACTTCGATTAAAACAGCTTCAGTAACCCATACTTCAACAGCATTTCGGACACGCGGTAGCAGCGTTCTAGCCTTGATATGGTATTGATCGCGTGCATTCAGTAACGCCTGGATAAAAACAGTGTCTAAAAATATTCGCTCACCTGTCATGTGTTAATTTCAGGTTGACGTTTTGGTGTGCCATACAGGTAATAATCGTGTTGACTTGCCCAATCATCGGGTGCATCAACTGTTCCAGTTAAACCTTCTAATACATCCCATGCATCAGCTACTTTAATTTGAGATGAGTTAATATCCTCAGAAACAATGGTAATCACATAGCGTTTGTTCGGTTCTAAATCAAGTGGAATATCTGGCCGCAAAACAGAACCATCAAATGTAACTGTTAAAATTTTGCTCATTGTTCTATTTCTCCTAACCGCCAATCACAGCGATCGCATCAATTTCTACCAACACATCTTTAGGTAAGCGCGATACCTGCACACAAGCCCGCGCTGGGGCTGTATTTTCCGGGAAATATTTAGCATAAATGGCATTCACCGCCGCGAAATCATTCATATCAGCTAAAAATACAGTGGTCTTCACCACATCTTGAAAAGTCGCACCGGCTTCTGTGAGGATGGCTTCAAGGTTAGCTAATACCTGCTCAGTTTGCTTTTTGACATCATCAGTGTAGACGACATCACCAAGGCGGGGATCGATGGCAATTTGTCCAGCTATAAATATAAATTGACCTGAAGCTGCGATCGCTTGATTATAAGGGCCGACTGGTGCGGGTGCGTTATCAGTATTAATTACTTTACGGATCATAGATATTACTTTCTCTAACGATGTTTCCTGTTTACCGATTTCTGCTTCAGCTGCGATCGGTTTATAGATTTCTCCATCTGGCATTATCGCACCAGTTAGGTCAGCATCTTTAAAGTTGACACCATAGATATTTGCCCCAGTTAAATCTACCTTCTTCAGCTTTGCCTCTTTCAGATTCGCGTTGATCAAATCTACTTTTTGTAGTTCTGCTTTCTCTAAATTTGTCCCCTCAAGGCAGGCTCTTCTGAAATTTACACCGATAAGATTTGCTGCGCCAAGATCAGCCTGAGTCAGATTCATACCTGACAAATCCTTTTGAGATAAATTAACGCCCCGAATTTTGGCTCCCTGCAAATTAGCACCTTTGAGTATCACTTGAGCTAAGTTTGCTTGACTCAAATCAGCTGCAAACAAGTTAGCTCCACTTAAATTAGCACTAGTAAGATTAGCTCTAACTACCTTTGCTTCATTTAAGGATGCGTCAGTTAAGTTTGCAGAATTGAGTGTTGTATCACTCAAGTTGGCATTATCTAGGTTGGCATTACTAAAGTTAGCGCTACTCAAGTTTGCTTTACTCAAGTTGGCGTTATCCAGATTAGCGTTACTAAAGTTAGCGCTATTTAGTTTAGCTCCACTCAAGTCAGCACTACTTAGGTCTGCCCAACTCAAATTTAAACTAGAACTTTCGCCCAACTCACTCAAATTTGCACCTGTTAGAGAAGCTCTAGTGAAGTTTGCGTTTTGAAGAAATGCTTTACTTAGGTTCGCATCATTTAAATCTACACCCGTCAAATCTGCACCTGTTAGGTCTATTCCAGTTAGATTTGCATATTTGAGGTCTACTCCTCTAAGATTCTCGTTGTGAAATTTTCGTTCTCCTGCGGCGTATTTCTCCAACAGTGTCTCAGCGTCCATAATTCACCTTTAAATACCACTGACACAGTATAATCACAAAAACTTTGTGTCACAGATATTCCTCTCCCCTCTTCTCTCTGCGCTCTTTGCGCCTCTGCGGTTCGTCCCTCTTACCCCAACCTCGGACGTATCCCATAATGCCGATATCGCCAATAATCGCGCAGAATGCGATCGTGGTCAAAACATAAATTACCAGGCATACGCCAATACTCAAAAATGCCTACACCCTTAGCATCATCTCCAGCCATCGGTTCCCCCGTAGCTGTCGCCAAAAACACAATACTAATGGTATGCTGACGCGGATCGCGATTTGGGTCAGAATATACCAGTAATTGTTCAACTAATTCCACCTGTAAACCCGTCTCTTCTTCAGCTTCTCGCCGCGCCGCCACTTCCACCGCTTCTCCATAATCTACAAAACCACCAGGAATAGCCCAACCTAAAGGTAGATTATGTCTTTCAATTAACACTATTGGCCGATGAGGTCGATCTACTAGTTCAATAATGATATCAACTGTCGGTGTAGGATTTCGGTAAGTCATAGTGATTTACTCATTAGTCATTGGTCATTGGTCATTGGTCATTAGTCACTTGTACTAAGTTTCGACTGCGCGGTAATCGAGCGACTTGTACTGAGCATAGTCGAAGTAAGTCGAGATTCAACTACCGCGTAGTCGTTGGCGTAGTCACTGAGCATAGTCTAAGTGCAGCCTCTCCAAGAGTTGTATTGGTTATTACCAAAGGATAAATGACAAAGGACAAATGACAAACAAAATGAGTTTACTTGATTTCCCCTGCAAATACCGTTCCGTGATAAATTCGATGCGATCGCCTAGCGTTTCCATCAGACAATTGCTCCCTCTCATAATTCAGGTTACTTATGCCTTTTCCTAGATCCAGTGGCATTTTGCTGCATCCTACCTCCTTTCCCAGTCGATTTGGCATTGGGGATTTAGGCTTAGAAGCCTATCGCTTCATTGATTTTCTTAAAGAGAGCCATCAACAATATTGGCAAGTTTTACCACTGGGCCCCACTGGATACGGCAATTCTCCGTATATGTGCTACTCGGCAATGGCGGGAAATCCCCTGCTGGTTAGCCCAGAAAAACTGCGAGATGAGAATTTGCTCACTGAAGAAGACTTTGCCAATTTACCAGGATTTCCGGTAGAAAAGGTAGACTTCGAGCAGGTTGTGCCAATTAAGATTGGGCTACTCAAAAAAGCCTGTGACAACTTTAGAGCCAATGCTACGCCCATTCAGCAGAAAGAATTTGCAGGTTTTTGCGACAGTAAAGCTTATTGGCTAGATAATTACGCCTTATTTATGGCGCTGAAAGATGCCAACGACAATGCAAACTGGCACTCATGGAAGCCCGAATTTGTCAAGCGCGATCCCCAAGCATTGGAGCAAGTACAGCATCGGCTCAACGGAGAGATTTATTATTACAAATTCGTCCAATTTGAGTTTTTCCGCCAGTGGTCAGAACTAAGAAGTTACGCTAATATGCGCGGTATTCACATTATTGGCGATATCCCCATCTACGTATCTCATGATAGTGCCGACGTGTGGGCGCATCCCGATATGTTTTGCTTAGATCCAGAGACAGGTGCTGCTGCTCAAATGGCAGGAGTTCCACCAGATTACTTTAGCGCTACTGGTCAATTGTGGGGCAACCCGGTTTATAACTGGGATGAATTGCAAAAACAAGACTTTAAATGGTGGGTACAGCGCTTTGAGGCAATGCTGGATTATGTAGATATAATTCGCATCGATCACTTCCGGGGCTTCGAGGCTTATTGGGCTGTGCCGCAAGGCGAACAAACTGCCATCAATGGTAAATGGGTGGAAGCGCCTGGAGATGCTTTTTTTGAAGTGATTAGGCAAAAGTTAGGCAAGCTACCTGTCTTAGCAGAAGATTTAGGAGTAATTACACCGGGGGTAGAAGCACTGCGAGACAAGTATGAATTTCCGGGGATGAAAATTTTGCAATTTGCCTTTAGTGCTGATTCCGCTAATCCATTTTTACCATTCAATTATCCGCACAATGCTGTAGTTTATACCGGAACTCACGATAATGATACAACTATAGGCTGGTTCAATACAGCCGAGGACGAGGAAAAGCAAAACTTGTTGCTTTATTTAGGTTCTATCAGCCCTGATGGCATTCACTGGGATTTAATTCGCCTAGCTTTGAGTTCTGTAGCCAACCAAGCGATTATTCCCTTGCAAGATATTTTGGGATTAGGAAACGAAGCGCGGATGAATTTTCCCAGTATTGCAGAGGGGAACTGGGAGTGGCGCTATCAAGCAGGAGCGATAACAGACGAATTCCGCGATCGCTTGAAGGTTCTTACCAAACTCAATGGACGCGCCCCGGAAGATCAAGTCCAGTGAGGAGTGGGGCTGAGTGAGCAGGGGAGCAGAGGGGCAGGGGAGCAGGGGAGCAGGGGAGCAGGGGAGCAGGGAGCAAGGGATAAGGGGGACAAGGAGGAATAATATTGAATAAATCTTTTCCTGTTCTTCCCCCTCTTCCTTGTCTACCCTGTCTCTTTTCAATCCCCAATCCCCAATCCCCAATGCCCCATGCCCCATGCCCCATATTTCAAAATTTAGGTTTCGCAGCAATCCTAACTTCTTCCTCTTTCCCTGGCTCTCCCATTTCCTTAGCTTTCTCTTGATTGACGCTCACCAAGACACCACCAGCATTATCAGTTTTCACTGTCAGTTGCTCTTGGGCTTTCCAAACTCGGTGAGTTCCCTCTGGCAGAATACCCTCAAACTCGGTTTTGCCATCGGCTACTATACGAATCCAAGATGAGGCTTTCAAAGTTACACCAACCTGTACAACCTGTCCCTTTTGGACACCGTTGAGGGTATCGCTGACAGGTTGTACCTGTGTTGACTCTTTTAGTTGAGCTAGTTCTGGTTTAACAACAGACTTTTGTTTTGGATATTGCTGGTTTGGGCTATTACTTGCTTGTAGTAAAGCGTTATTTAATAACTGAGATAACCCATTTACAGAGCATACTATTAGCAATATGTAAAGAAAGTAAAGATGAATCGGACGTAGTTGAGCCAGGGGTGAAGTATTCCCCTTACTTAAAGGACTAACTTGGGCAGAACTGACCGGAAAAGTGCCAGAAAATTCGACTCCATTCAAGCCGAGTGCATCGGCAAATTGTCTGATCAAACCTTGAATATAGACTGGTTCTGGTAGATCGTTTAAATTACCTTCTTCAATCGCCTGCAATAATCGTCGGGGAATCCTGGTCAATGCAACCACTTGTTCTAAGGATAGACCCTGTTCTTGGCGCAATGCCCAAAGTTGAGCGCCTAATTCTGCCAACTTTTCGGCTCGTTGTTCCTCTAATGAAAGTGATGGCTGGTGCTTATTCTTCTTTCTTAGCCATTTCATGCCTACTGACACTCCTTAACTCCACTGAATCAATAATTAGGTTGCGTTATTTGATCTTGCAAAAAGCGAATTTCATAATCTTTGAGGGAACGATATTTACCCTCTGACAAAAAGGGTTGCTTTGGAGTTTGTAATTGAATTGGGCCGATAGCAGTCCGATGCAGCTTGATTACTGGGTATCCTAACTGTTGAGCTATACGGCGAATTTGGCGATTTCTTCCCTCCTGCAACACTATTTCTAAAACGCTTTCTTCGGTACGACGTTCTATTAGATGTACCTTAGCGACCCTGGTTTTTCTACCCTCCAACATCACACCTTGACGCCACATCTGTAGTACTGTTTCTGGAGGATGTCCTTTGACCAAAACATGATATGTCTTGGAAATACTATGACGTGGATGGGTTAGTCCAAATGTCAGTTCTCCGTCATTGGTCAGGATTAATGCTCCTGTAGAGTCTGCATCTAAACGGCCAACTGGGTGAATACCTGAACCCTCCCGTAATTCTTTCGGTAGTAAATCTAGGACTGTTGGTCTTTGATGAGGGTCGTAGCAAGTGGAAACCACTTTCGGTGGTTTGTGCAGCAATAGATATATTAAAGCCGGACGCTGCTTTTCGGATACAGACTGACCATCAATTGCGATCGCATCTTTTTCGGGATCGACTTTTTGGCCTAAATGTGCCAATACCCCATTAATCCGCACCCGTGAGTGCCTAATCATTTCTTCGGCTTCACGACGTGAGGCGATACCCCATTGAGCAAGAATTTTTTGTAACCGTACCTCCATGTGGAAATTGCTTATTTATTGTTATCAATTAAATGATATTTGCATTTTGTAGCGAGTAGGCATAAATGTTACATTTAAAGCTTATTTAATTTCGGTTCGGTTGTTGAGCAAATACTCTTAAACAGATTGGTTAAATGCCAGAGCAAAATCCCCAAACAACAAGTGGAAATAAAATCCGCATAATTACGCAAGTACTCACAACAGCAGTCAAGCTTTGGTTGAGAGCGCAGGTCAGCCAAATATCGGCATTAGAAGTGGAGATTAAAGCTAGCGATCGCCAACTTTTCTCTGGACGCATTCCTTTGGTATCTGTTTTTGCTACTCATGCAGTTTATCAAGGTCTCCTAATTACCCAAATTCAATTAATAGCAGAAAATATTCGGATAAATCTTGGCTCCGTACTCAAGGGAAAACCCCTGCGACTGTTAGAAACAGTACCAGTGGTTGGCAATTTGATCGTAGATGAGAAGGATCTTAATGCTTCTCTCTCATCAGACTTATTATCGACTGCTTTGAGCGATCTATTGGTTAAGGTTTTACCAAAAGGTTATCCCCAGTCACAACCAATCAAGTGGCAAGAAATTATCCTTGGGAACAACCAAATTATACTGCGAGGTTTGAGAGTAACCAATAGCGAAACAACGCCTCTAGAGATTTGTCTAGGCTTACAATTACTTAGTGGACATGAGTTGCAACTGGTACATATCCCAATCAACCCAGACCAAGGAGATATATTAAAAAACAATTATGAGTACAATCTCGATCTTGGCTCAGATGTCGATATCCAAGAATTAACGCTGATCCCAGGAAAGCTGGTGTGTCGTGGGCGGATTAACGTTAACCCTTGACGGATCTCACAAATTAAAAAATATTAATACCCTATTTTAAATGATGTGGCGTCTAGTGGAACAAGAGCAGGGGTGCAAGGGGGACAAGGGGGACAAGGGGGACAAGGGAGACAAGGAGGAATTATTGAATAAATCTTTTCCTGTTCTTCCCCCTCTTCCTTGTCTACCCTGTCTCTTTTTAATGCCCAATGCCCAATGCCCAATGCCCAACTCACCTATTTACTAAGTAGTGGCAAAAGTAATGTCACAAAATAGTAAACCAAAGGAGCAGTAAAAATATAACTATCGGTACGGTCTAAAATACCACCATGACCGGGGATTAATTGCCCAGAATCTTTAACTCCAGCATCCCGCTTGAGCATAGATTCTGTAAGATCCCCTAAAAGACTAGCAATGCCAATCAGCAAACCCAATGCTAAACCAGTGAACGGGGATTCAGGCAAGTGAAGATAATAAGCTCCCGCTATGGCTACGGCAACACTTGAAGTAATACCAAAGACAGCGCCTTCAACAGTTTTTTTCGGGCTAATGTCAGATAGACGCGTTTTCCCAAAGAATTTGCCAATGGTGTACGCACCGATATCAGCTGCCCAAATACACAAAAAAGTTAGTAATGTGGCTGTAAAACCTTGTGCTAAAGAAGCGGAATTTGCTTTTTCCCAGAAATCTGTCCAGGTTGTGGGCCAGTAACCTCCCAAAGGGAGATTGCTAAAAGCAGCGCTATCAATTGCTCGTAACCGCACCCAGTAACTTGGTAAATAACCGACGTAAAATAGCCCCATAATAGAAGCGGAAACATCAGCGATCGTCGCAAATTTGGGTTGAAACAGCAGGTAAAAACAAATAAGTGTGCCAGCTATTGGCATCACAGCGTCAGCTAAACTGCCATCAAGGGTACAAATCACCAGCAATACTTGGCTGACAGCCATAGTGGTTTTAGCGGCGGGAGCGATGCCTCTAGCTCGCACCAAATTAAAATATTCCTGTTGACCCAAAAAGATGATAACCGCAAAGATGATGGTAAAGTACCAACCCCCAAAAAGGGTTGCAGAAAGAGCAAGAGCGATCGCAACAATTCCACTAATAATCCGAGACCAAGGCATAGAAGTATTGGGTACTGGGTATTGGGTACTGGGTACTGGGTACTGGGTATTGGGTATTGGGTATTGGGTATTGAGTATTTGGAAAACTTTTTCCCATCTAGTCCTAGTCCCTAGTCCCCAGTCCCCAGTCCCTAGTCCCTAGTCCCTAGTCCCTAGTCCCCATGCCCCATTCCCTAATCCAGTTTCTCACCACTGAGGATAAAAATGGGATCGACGGCGGTAAAGGTTTGAGAAAAGCCGCGTGTCTCTAGGCGGTTAACCGCAGATTGGACGACTTCGATATTTCTAGCCCTTAATAGGGAAAAGCTTTGGGAAATAGCATACAGACTTTCTAGATTAGCAGCTGTGGCTACAACCCGACCGGATGGCGGCAAATAATGCCAAGCTGCTTGCAGTATTTCCTGAATGGGGCGACCTCCCTCGATACAAACGCGATGAGGGGTAATTTTGAGGTCATGTAAACATTCTGGGGCGCTGCCTTCAACAACTTCGACATTTTTCACATCAAAGCGATCGCAGTTACGCTTGATCAGACTAGCTACTTCTTCATCCCTTTCGATAGCGATAATCTGTCCGCCTGGACACAATAGCCCCACCTCTACCGGAATTGTACCCGTCCCTGCACCAATATCCCACAACACGGAATCTGATTTCAGCCGCAGTTGGGCAATCAATAGCAGTCGGACTTCTCGCTGGCTCAGGGGAATTCCTGGCAAATGCTCAAATAATTCATCGGGAATACCAGGGGTAATATAAGGCCAAAGTTGGGAGGGCATAGAATTACGCAATTATACTAAAGATATCGATTTGCCAAATTGAAAAGCTATCAGCTATAAAACTTTTCAACGGTAGCATTATAAGAAAACATAATGATTGGTGAAATATTAGGCGATCGCTACGAAATTCAGCAGCTATTAGGAAAAAAAGCAGGGCGACGGACGCTATTAGCTCGTGATTTGCAAACTCAGAAATTAGTTGTCATTAAATTACTCTCTTTTAGCAGTGACTTTGAGTGGGATTCACTCAAGTTGTTTGAACGAGAAGCTGAAACTTTAAAAAACCTAGCACATCCCTCAATTCCTGGCTATTTAAACTATTTTGAGGTAAATTTACCAACCATCAAAGGATTTGCTCTAGTACAAACTTATATCCCTGCACAAACTTTAGAGCAATGCTTACAAACTGGGCGGACTTTTACCGAAGCTGAAGTTAAACAGATAGCCAAAGCACTTTTAGAGATTCTTGTTTACCTACATGAACTACATCCGCCTGTAATTCATCGTGATATTAAGCCTAGCAATATTTTATTGGGGGAGCGTTCTGGAAATAGTGTCGGTCAAGTTTATTTGGTAGATTTTGGCTCAGTGCAAACAGTCCTGGCTAGCGAAACCGGGACAAGAACTGTGGTGGGAACTTATGGCTATATGCCACCAGAGCAATTTGGCGGACGCACTGTTGCAGCATCAGACCTTTATAGTTTAGGCGCAACTTTAATTTACTTGGTGACAGGTACTCACCCAGCCGATTTACCCCAAAAAGATTTTCGCATTCAGTTTAAACAACTGGCTAATCTCAGTCCCAGCTTTAGCAATTGGTTAAAGTGGATGATTGAACCTAATTTAGAACGGCGTTTGAGTTCAGCTGACCAAGCACTCGCAGCTTTAGAGAAACCACAACCAACAAACTTGCCGATTTTGGTTGTTGGCAAACCAGATGGCAGTAAGATTCAACTAACCAAAAATTGGGATTTTCTAGAAATTATCGTTCCACCATCTGGTTTTGATCCATCAATAATATTTACAGGTTTATTTGCGATCGTCTGGAATTCATTTATTCTCTTTTGGACAATTGGCGCACTTTCAGCACCTTTTCCTGTCAACATCCCCTTTGCGTTGTTTTCACTTCCATTTTGGGGTGCTGGCTTGATGATGGTGTATAAATTTTTCTTTCATTTTTTTGGACGCATTTGCTTACGCCTGAATCCAGAACAAATTTCCCTAACTTGGGAATTGTTTGCTTGGAAATTTTATCGTCCCCGTGCATCGCCAAGACAAAGTATTAATAAATTAGTTTACATTCCCAAACATTTTACGAAAGATTCTGAAGGTACGAGAATTGCCGTTCCCGCACAATTGGATATTTGGGTAGGAGTAAAAAAATATCAACTTGGTGGTAGTGATGGTGCAATTAAATCGGAAGCGGAACTGGAATGGCTGGCTCAGGAATTAAGCGATTGGTTAGGTTTGCCAATTACCAATCCAATTAGAAGTTAGTTGCGCCGCCGCTTTGTGGCGAACTTATGGGATGTGAGCCATCAATGTCTATATTTAATTACAGATGCTTTAGAGGAAATTATATGTTTGGACTGGGATGGCCAGAAATAGCTGTAATTAGCATAGTCGCTATTCTAATTTTCGGCCCAAAAAAAATTCCTGAACTGGGAACTGCACTGGGCAAAACCCTGCGAGGTTTTAAGGAGGAGATGAAAACTCCCAGCGAGGAAACCAATCAGGGAGAAGAAAAACAGTAATTAAAAGAGTCAGGAGGAGCCAGTATACTGCTTTCTCCTGATTCCTGGCTACAGTAAGGTATTCACCACAGAAGAAGGCGCGATCCCATTTTGGGAATCGATTATAGTTGTGCCAGAATTTGGTTGGTGTATCTCTTCCTTGGCTAAACCACGCAGCTTAATTAACTTAATGGCGCGAGTAACGCTTTCTGGCAAAATCACCACCAGGCTGTTATCAGGAGCCATATCTAAGCCTTTATTGATTGCTTGGGTTTCATCCAGAATTGATTCATAGCGGCTATCAGGCTTAACTTCTGTGATGCCTTGAATAATCAACTGGGCGGCTGAACCACGTAAGCGTCCGCGTGTATCATCGTCTTCTTTGATGATGATGTAATCAAAAATTTGCGCTGCTAATTTACCTAGAGTAACAAAATCTTCGTCGCGGCGATCGCCAGGGCCCCCAATTACGCCAATCCGTTGTCCTGTAGTCCAGTTCCGCACAAAGGAACCTACAGCTTCGTAACTGGCTGCATTGTGAGCATAATCCACTAAAGCGTGGTAGTTGCCCAAATTAAATAGATTCATTCGTCCCGGTGTTTGACTAACTGAAGCCCGGAAGGTTTTCAAACCAGCACGAATCTGCTCAATTGTGACGTTTTGCACAAACGCTGCCAAACTTGCTGCTAAAGCGTTGGCAATCATAAACGGCGCACGTCCGCCCATTGTTAAAGGTATATTTTCTGCTCTTTCTATGCGATGTGTCCAGTCACCTTTAACAATTGACAAATAGCCATTCTCATATACTGCCGCAACTCCACCCTTTTGGATGTGCTTCCGCACTAATTCCGAATCGGGATTCATGGTGAAGTAAGCAATATTAGCTTTAGTTTTTTCTGACATCGCAGCGACGCGGCGATCGTCGGCATTGAGTACCGCATAGCCATCAGGGAATACAGCTTCTGCCACTACACTTTTGAGGTTAGCTAACTGCTCAATGGTATCTATATCGCCTATTCCTAAGTGGTCGGCGGCTACATTCAATACTACTCCTACATTTGCGGCTTCAAAGCCCAATCCAGAGCGGAGAATGCCACCGCGAGCCGTTTCTAGTACTGCTACTTCTACCGTAGGATCTTGGAGGATGAGATAGGCACTTTGAGGGCCTGTATTATCGCCAGCTTCTACTAAGTAATCACCGATGTATGTTCCATCGGTAGTAGTATAACCTACTACTTTTCCAGTTTGTTTATAAATATGTGCTAGTAGTCGAGTAGTGGTGGTTTTGCCATTAGTACCCGTGATGCTGAGAATGGGAATTTGGCTAGATTGCTCGTTAGGAAACAGCATATCCATCACTGCACCAGCGACATTGCGGGGAATACCTACGCTTGGGGCAACGTGCATCCGAAAACCGGGAGCAGCGTTAACTTCGACAATCACGCCATCCACTTCCCGCAGAGGACGGCTAATATCTGTGGTGACGATATCGAGTCCGGCGATATCCAAACCGATGATCTTGACTACTCGTTGTGCCAACCACAGATTTTCTGGGTGAATTTCATCGGTGCGATCGACGGCACTACCACCTGTACTCAAGTTGGCTGTTGCCCTGAGATAACAAATAGTGCCCTTGGGTGGCACGCTATTTAGGGTGTAACCTTGCCTTTCTAGCAGTTGGTAGCTGGTGCGGTCTAGTTCAATCTTGGTCAGGACGTTATCATGTCCTTCACCGCGATTTGGATCGAGGTTTGTTTCTTCAATCAGTTCGGCAATGGTGGATCTGCCGTTGCCAATGACATGAGCTGGGACACGTTCGGCTACTGCTACTACTTTGCCATTTACCACCAGTACCCTGTGGTCGCGCCCAACGTAATATCTTTCGACAATAATTGACCGAGAAACCTGTCTGGCAGCTTCATAAGCAGCCTCAGCCTCTTCCCAACTTCTGATATCAATGGTGATCCCACGCCCGTGATTGCCATCTAAGGGCTTGATGACGATGGGATAGCCGCCAACGAATTCAATGGCTTGTTCCAAATCGTCTAAGAAGTTGATTACTGTACCTCTGGGTACTGGCGCACCAGCAGCAGCAAGGATACGTTTAGTGGCTTCTTTATCGCAAGCTAGTTCTACGCCCAGAATGCTGGTGTTGTCCGTCATTGTTGCCTGCATCCGCTTCTGGTTCACGCCATAGCCTAGCTGAATCAAAAAGCGGGCTTCCAGCGCCATCCAGGGAATACCTCTTTTTTCTGCTTCTTTGACGATCGCTTCCGTAGAAGGGCCTAAGGAAGCATCACGGGAAAAATCTTTCAGGTCTTGGATATCTTGCTCTAGTTCTGCCTTGGGATAACGGCCTCGATCGACAATACTCTGGCATAGCCGTACTGCGGCTCGTCCAGCGTAGCGTCCCGCTTCCTCATTCAGGTACTCGATTACTACTTGGTAAATTCCGGGTGTGGCAGTTTCGCGGGTGCGACCAAAGCCGACATGCATCCCAGCTAATTCTTGGAGTTCTAAGGCTACGTGTTCTACTATGTGGCCGATCATAGTGCCTTCTTTGACTCGCATCAGAAAACCACCGCGACAGCCAGGCGAACAATAGTGACCCTCCAGACTTGGCAGCGCCTCAACTAATCCTTCATAAAAGCCAGGGATTTCATTCGAGGGCGTCTCGCCAAGGTTTTCTAAATCGAGGCGCATGACGATCAGTTTGTGGCGTCGAATGCTCCAATAGTTTGGGCCGCGTAATGTCTGGATCTTGAGAATTCTCATGGGAATAGGTAGATGGAGATTCGGAACCAAAATTCTAGTTTCTTACTGGAATTGACCGCTAAACTGTTCGTTAAAAACAGTTTTTTCTTTTTACATGGTATTCTTATCATTTTTCTTTCTACGGTAAGAAATAATAAATGTGCGGTCAACTCAGTGTAACCTCAGATACTCTATCCCGTCAGCTGGAGATTCGGTGTACAGCAGGCAATACAGTCCGCTGGTACAAGTGGAAGCGATCGCCTAAGCTGAGGATATGAAGACGTAAATTATGTACGGTTAAAGGTTCATTAGCACCGACATGGGGTTCGTTAGTATGGGTCAGTTCGGTGGGATCGACAATGGTGACACTGCCTTTACCCATAACTTGTAGCCAACCATCACGTTCAAACACTGCACAAGTATCTTCGTCAATGCCAATACCTAAGCGATCGGGATGAGCTGCGATCGCACTAATCAGTCGCCCCATCCGATTACGGTTGTGAAAGTGTTGGTCAACGATTACTTCAGGAATAAATCCCAAACCCGTTGCCATATCCACTAGGGAACGATTGGGCGTCTCTCCACTCCCGCCGCCAGCAATCATGTGATGCCCCATCACCGCCGCTCCTGCACTGGTGCCTGCTAACGTAAGTTGCCCCGCCCTCACCCGCTGACGAATAATTTCCATTGCTGGCGTATCTGCCAAGACGCCACAAAGACGCAGCTGGTCTCCTCCTGTCAAAAATACCCCACTACAGGCTTCTAAGGATGCTTTGATCTGGGAGGCTTCACACTGTTCTCGTTCGCGGATGTCTAAAATCTCTACCTTCTGGGCACCCATTTCTTCAAAAATGCGAATATACCGACCACCGATGATGGCAGGTTCGCGAGAGGCAGATGGAATAATTGTAATATAAGCCTTACTAGCACCAGCGCGTCCAAAAAAAGTTCGTAGGATTTCGCGCCCATGAACTTTATCTTCTGCACCTCCGATAACCAGAACGGCGGTTTTAGTTGCTTGGGGTGTCCTCATTTCTAGCGATTTAGCTTGTAATTGCGGCATTTTGGTTCTCCTGTCAACAACTTCAGGAGCCATCGCCTTGGTGTTCGCATAGCGTCTCCGTCAGGAGAGGCAGCACGGTCTTGAGGGTTTCCCCCATGAGCGACTGCCGTGCATGGTTCCCCGGCTTGTGGCGAATGGCGTGTGAATTCAACAAGGTTCAGTTGCTGATAATTTTTGCGCTTTGCAACTTTTGAGAGGACACTTTTTGGAAGTTTGGAACTGGGGAAAGCCACTCTCCAAATTCTCGCTTCACGCTCGCATTGCCTCAGTCTAAACGTGTTTGTTCCCATTCCTCTCTGGCCAGCGCCTTGTTTTTCATCTGTCCACTTGCAGCAGGGCAAAATAGTCTTTGAGTAGCTAGATTCCCCCTTTAGAGTTGGGGAAAAGCAGTTAAGACTACGCTTTTTTCTGAGGCTGGCTCGATGCATCCTGGAAGTTGTTAACTTGATATGATTATTAATTTAAATGTAGTTGTGACAACATTTAAACATAAATTAAGTAATTAGAAAAACTTTTGATCCCATCTAAAATCCAGGAGGTCTGGTAGTTTTAGATACTATTGATAAAGTTTAACTGGAGTTTAACCCGACCTTGGCTTGCTGGTGTTTGCTAGACATTCAAATTTAAGATTAGTGTCCTCGAATACGAATAACTGTGCGCTTTGATATAGTTACGCTTTTTCCTGACTGTTTTAACTCTGTTCTCAATTCTGGGCTGCTAGGTAAAGCCTTAGCCAAACAGATTGCCGAAGTGCATCTGATTAATCCACGGGACTTTACCACTGATAAACACCGAAAGGTAGACGATGAACCCTACGGCGGCGGCGTTGGGATGCTAATGAAGCCAGAACCTATTTTTACCGCCGTGGAGTCGCTGCCGATTCTACCCCGAAGAGAAGTAATTTTGATGAGTCCACAGGGTCAAACAATTAATCAAGCTCTTTTGAAAGAATTGGCGACAAATTATGACCAGTTAGTAGTTATTTGCGGGCATTACGAAGGAGTGGATGAGAGAGTGCTGCATTTGGTAACTCGTGAAGTATCTTTGGGCGATTTTATTCTGACTGGTGGAGAAATTCCAGCAATGGCTTTGATTAATGGCGTAGTGCGGCTAATACCAGGAACCGTAGCCAAAACTGAATCTTTGACAGCAGAAAGTTTTGAGGAGGGGTTATTGGATTATCCCCAATATACTCGTCCTGCGAATTTTCGCGGTTTGAAAGTGCCTGATGTCCTGCTCAGTGGGAATCATGCAGCGATCGCTCGATGGCGTTACGAACAACAAATTCAAAGAACCCGCGATCGCCGCCCCGATCTCCTGGAGAAATTGATGCAGGGGGAGCAGGGGGAGCAGGGGGAGCAGGGAAGCAGGAAAGCAGGGGAGTATGGAGAGAAGAATAATTTATAACTCCTGACAAATGACAAATGACAAACGACAAATGACAAAAATTCGTATTGGTAACGGCTACGATATTCATCAACTGGTGAGCGATCGCGCTTTGATTTTAGGTGGAATTCAAATTCCCCATGAACTGGGTTTATTAGGGCACAGTGACGCTGATGTGCTAACACACGCGATTATGGATGCCATGCTTGGGGCATTATCTTTGGGCGATATTGGTCATTATTTTCCACCTAGCGATCCCAAATGGGCGGGAGCAGATAGTTTAGTACTATTAACTCAAGTACATCAACTGATTCGCGCTCAAGGCTGGCAGATCGGAAACATTGACTCGGTGATAGTAGCAGAACGTCCAAAATTAAAGCCGCATATTGAGAATATGCGCGACAAACTAGCGGCGGTTTTAGAATTACAACCAAATCAAATTGGCATCAAAGCTACAACCAATGAAAAATTAGGCCCTGTTGGCCGTGAAGAAGGTATATGTGCTTATGCTGTCGTCTTGCTAGGTGCTTCAGAATAACTTTCTTTAGCTTCTAATAAAGATATTCAAGACTGATTAGAATGTAAATAGATTAGTAATTATGAACTTTTTTAGACAAATATTTTTGGCAATTAAACGTTTTTGGCTGCCAATAATTTTTACTTCAGCAATAGCATTTACAGTTACCGCCTGCAACCCAGCTAACTTTAAAAGTCCCGCTGCTCAAGTACCGCAATTAGTAAGTAGCATTCTCAGCGATCCTAAAACTTTTAACTACCCCCTGAGTCAAGAGTTTCCTAATGTTTTTCCTTTAATTTACGAGGGGTTAATTACCCAAAATCCAATCACTGCAAAAATTGAGCCAGCATTAGCTGAATCCTGGCAAATTTCTGATGATAAATTAAAGATTGTTTTTACCCTACGCGAAGGGTTGAAATGGTCTGATGGTCAGCCACTAACAGTAGATGATGTGGTGTTTACCTACAACGATATTTACCTTAACGAAGCAATTCCTACAGATGTGAGAGACGGTTTGAGAATTGGTGAGAGTCGGAAGCTACCCACTGTGCAAAAAGTGGATGAGCGCCGGGTTGAGTTTATCGTACCAGAACCCTTTAGACCTTTCTTACTAAATACAGGTTCGCCAATTTTGCCTGCCCACATATTGCAACAATCAGTAAAAATCAAAGACCAAAATGGGAGTCCGATTTTTCTGACAAAATGGGGTGTTGATACTCCTCCCGACCAAATTATTGTCAACGGCCCTTACAAAATAGAGCGCTACGACACAAGTCAGCGTGTGGTCTTCCGGCGCAATCCCTACTACTGGCGCAAGGACGCTCAAGGTAATTCCCAACCTTATATTGAACGGGTAATTTGGCAAATTGTGGAATCAACAGATACCTCCTTGCTGCAATTTCGTTCTGGCGGGTTAGATACTGTAGGAGTGTCACCAGATTACTTTTCTTTGCTAAAGGTGCAAGAAAAACAGAGTAATTTCACAATTTATAATGGAGGGCCAACATCTGCTACATCGTTTGTTTGGTTCAATCTCAACAAAGGTAAAAGGGACGGAAAACCACTGGTAGATCCAGTTAAATCTCGGTGGTTCAATAATGTGCAATTTCGGCAAGCTATAGCTTATGCAATTGACCGCCAAACGATGATTAATAATACTTTTCGCGGCTTGGGTGTAGCACAAAATTCACCGATTTCTGTGCAAAGCCCCTATTACCTTTCCCCTAAAGAGGGGTTAAAAGTTTACGATTACAATCAACAAAAAGCGAAGGAATTACTGCTAAAAGCAGGATTTAAGTACAACAACAATCAGTTAGTAGATTCTCAGGGAAATCGCGTTCGTTTCTCTTTGCTTACTAATGCTGGAAATAAAATCCGTGAGGCAATGGGATCGCAGATTAAACAAGACTTGAGCAAAATCGGCATTCAAGTTGATTTCACGCCGTTGGCATGGAATACTTTTACTGATAAAACTTCTAACTCCTTGGATTGGGAAGCTTCTTTGATGGGTTTGACTGGCGGATTAGAACCGAATGACGGAGCTAATGTCTGGGCACCTGAAGGCGGATTGCACATGTTTAATCAGAAACCCCAAGCAGGACAAAAGCCGATTCAGGGTTGGGAGGTTGCTCCTTGGGAAGCGGAAATAGGGAATCTTTACATTCAAGCTGCACAGGAATTAGACGAAGCTAAAGTTAAAGCGATTTATGCCGAAACACAGCGGATTACTCAGGAAAATTTACCTTTTATTTACTTGGTTAATCCTTATTCATTATCAGCGGTGCGTAATCGTTTTGAAGGCATTAAATTCTCTGCTCTTGGCGGCGCATTCTGGAATATTGAACAAATTAAAGTAACAGAAGATTAGGCATTGGGCATTGGGCAAAACAGTTCCTTTAGCGGAAGCGGGGCGTTTAGCCCGTTCCGAGTTCCTAGTAAATAAGTAAGATTCACAACTCAGCACTCAGCACTAATTACTATTGAGGGGCATGGGGCATTGTTTATTCACAAAAAACAAATGACAAATGACAAAGGAAAAATGACCCATGACCAATGAAAAAACTTTGCGATCGCTCTTAGAAGCGGTTGCTAATGGTAAAGTTACGCCAGATACGGCATTAGACTCACTCAAAGATTTAACTTATGAATCTGTAGGTGAATTTGCCAAAATTGACCATCATCGCCAGCTAAGAACTGGTTTTCCAGAGGTGATTTGGGGCCCTGGTAAGACTCCCGACCAAATTGCTCAAATTATCGAGGTGATGCGCCTCCGCAATCCGGTCGTGATGGCAACTCGTATCGAAGCAGCAGTTTATACCGTATTGCAATCAAAAGTTAGCGGTTTGCGATATTACGAATCGGCGCGAATTTGTGCGATCGCTCCCCCTACCATCGAACCACAATTTGCAGGTGAAATTGGCATTCTTTCTGCTGGTACTGCCGATTTAGCCGTTGCTGAAGAAGCGGCTGTCACTGCTGAACTTTCTGGTTTTCGGGTACAGCGTCTCTGGGATGTTGGTGTTGCTGGAATTCACCGTTTGCTGAGTAACCGCCACCTGATTGAATCAGCATCGGTGTTGATTGTCGTGGCGGGGATGGAAGGCGCTTTACCCAGCGTTGTTGCAGGTTTAGCGAGTTGTCCCGTGATTGCCGTACCCACCAGCATTGGTTATGGCGCAAGTTTTGGTGGTTTAGCACCTTTATTGACAATGCTTAACTCTTGTGCTGCGGGAGTAGGCGTAGTCAATATCGATAATGGTTTTGGTGCAGCAGTTTTGGCGGGGCAAATTTTGCGGACTGCCGAGAAATTGCGGTTGGCATCGGCTGCATCTTGAGTTAAGACATTGAAGTTATATCTAATATTTCAGTAAATATCAGTACTTAATGTAAAAAATGAACTGATACTGGAATTTTTCAGTCCTAACTTCTTAATTACCAAATATGAGCAATTACAGCGATTTGACATCTCAGTTACTTTGGCATTTGCCTGTAAATTTGACGGCACTAGCACAAACAATCACCGATCCAAACGTTATGGGTCAGATGCAAAAAGCTTGGAGCCACTTTATACAAACAGGTCAAGTGTGGGCATTGTTGATTGGTTTAGTCATTGGCTATATGATTCGGAATCTAACTAGCTACGGTTAAATTTAAAAGTTAGGAGTTGAAAGTGAGGAGTGAGAAGTTAGGAGTCAAAAACTCATAATTCCTCACTCTTAACTCTTAACTCTCGCCCACTCTTTTGATAATTTATGACCAAAGAAGAAACTTGGAGCCAGCGGTTTGAATCAGCGTTGCATCCAGCGATCGCTCGTTTTAATGCCAGTATAAGTTTTGATATTGAATTAATCGAATATGACCTGACTGGTTCTCAAGCTCATGCCAAAATGCTTGCTCACACGGGCATTATCTCCCCAGAAGAAGGAGAGCAACTGGTTGCCGGTTTAGAACAAATTCGCCAAGAGTACCGCCAGGGGAAATTTCAGCCCGGTGTCGATGCTGAAGATGTGCATTTTGCAGTTGAACGCCGACTGACAGAAATTGTTGGCGATGTAGGTAAAAAGCTGCATACAGCGCGATCGCGTAATGACCAAGTTGGAACCGATACCAGACTCTATCTCCGCGACCAAATCCAACAAATCAAAAGCCAATTACGAGAATTTCAAAGTGTTTTACTTGATATAGCCGAAAAGCACGTTGAAACTCTGATTCCTGGCTATACCCACCTCCAACGCGCCCAACCCCTGAGTTTAGCTCACCACCTCTTGGCATACTTTCAAATGGCGCAACGCGACTGGGAACGCTTAGGAGACGTTTCTCGCCGCGTGAATATTTCACCTTTAGGATGCGGTGCTTTAGCGGGAACTACTTTCCCCATTGATCGCCACTACACAGCCAAACTATTGAATTTTGACGATATTTATGCTAATAGCCTCGATGGAGTGAGCGATCGCGATTTTGCGATCGAATTTTTGTGTGCTGCTAGCTTGATTATGGTTCACCTCAGCCGCCTTGCAGAAGAAGTCATTCTTTGGTCATCTGAAGAATTTCGCTTCGTCACCCTCAAAGATAGCTGTGCTACAGGTTCCAGTATCATGCCTCAAAAGAAAAACCCTGATGTTCCAGAATTGGTGCGGGGAAAAACAGGACGTGTATTCGGTCATCTCCAGGCGATGTTAGTCATTATGAAAGGGCTACCCCTGGCATATAACAAAGATTTACAAGAAGATAAAGAAGGTCTATTTGATAGCGTTAACACAGTCAAAGCTTCTCTAGAAGCGATGACGATTTTGCTCAGAGAAGGCTTAGAATTTCGTACCCAGCGGTTAGCATCAGCTGTAGCGGAGGATTTTTCTAATGCTACCGATGTAGCAGATTATTTGGCAGCACGGGGCGTTCCTTTTCGGGAAGCTTACAACCTTGTAGGTAAGGTAGTAAAAACTAGTATTGCCGCAGGTAAACTCCTAAAAGATTTAAAATTGGAAGAGTGGCAACAAATACATCCGGCATTTGCAGCAGATATTTATGAGGCGATTTCCCCCCGTCAAGTTGTTGCTGCCCGCAACAGTTACGGAGGTACTGGCTTTGTTCAGGTAAACAAAGCACTCATAGCCGCCCGTGCTCAAATTGCTCAATAGAGGGATTGGGAAACTGGGGAGTAGGGACAAGGGGGACAAAAAAGATAAGGGAGACAAGGGGAATAACTAATGCCCAATGCCCAATGCCCAATGCCCAATGCCCCAATCCCCAAAAATAAATAAGGGCGTACAAATAAATGTGCGCCCTAAAAGGTAAATAACCCAAACAATAAGGATTTAGGCAGACAACTTATTCAGTGTCAGCTGCTGCTGCGCCTTCTTCTTCCTCACTCTTTGGTGGTCTTTGTTGGAACCTTCTCTGCATTCTTCCTGTCGTAGTCCGTTTACGAAACTTTCTGGCATACGCCTGGTTACGTAGCGCCTTTTCTTTTTTCGGGTTACGGCGCTTGGCCATGTTCACCTCTATTAATAAACAACAAAAAAGTAGCAACTAGGCATCACGTAGGCAATATTAGTTACCAATGTTATTGATATACTTTTAACCTAGTGCAGCAATAAATACGCTTTAAACAGTGTACTAGTCTATCGCATTATACCTAACTTTGTCAATAAAAATTCTGAATTATCTCCACTAGCAAGACGAAAAATATCTTTTATTAGATTCCAATGGGTCAAATAGATTGTAAAATAGCTCACTAGTTGTTGTTATAGAAACAAACCAATTTTATTAATAAATAATTCAGTAATTAGTCATCAAAACTTAGCAGGCATAGGTGAATTTAAGCATGAAGTCTAATATTTGATTGAGCGATATTTAAATTAAGAGGAGGTCTTAAACTCTAGTTAATTGCCTCTTATAAATTTAGATATTCAGAATTTTGGATTTTGACTTATTATTCATATTTTTTTATATTTACTGAAAAACTATAAGTGATAGCTAGTTTCAATACCACTAATGCTTGCCATAAACTAAAAATATACCTGATTCAATAAATAGTATGTATATATAAATACAGTGCTTCTATTGAAACTTGATGTTAGAATCGATAGTATTCTACGTAAATCGTAAGAATAAAATCTCAACCCACAAACATTTTTGTATAAAATAAAACTCAACGAAAATTTTATTAGTTGAGCTTATGTAAGTGGTAGGGAAATATAGAATACAACACATAAATTTTGAAGATTGAACGTTATTGCTTTTTTTCCGGCAGCTGTCGAGTCCACACGTAGCTTATGGCGTATTGGACAAACAGTATTGGGTATAATATTTCGTCATCCCATTACTGGCACTAGTATCATCCCAATTTTACCCGATGGTCGGATTGTACTGATCCGGCGGCGCGACAATGGTCTTTGGTCATTGCCTGGAGGGATTGTAGATTGGGGAGAAGATATTCCCAATACAGTGCGCCGGGAATTAATGGAGGAAACCGGGCTAGAATTGGTGAAAATTAACCGTTTAGTAGGAGTTTACTCTGCACCAGACCGCGATCCCAGAATCCATTCAATTTGTATTGTGGTTGAAGCCGAGGTGCATGGGACAATGGAGATTCAAGACACTTTAGAAGTCATGGAAATCCAAGCTTTCTCTCCCAGTTTACTACCTTCAGGAAAGATGTCTCACGACCATACTCGGCAGTTGCAAGACTACTTGAATGGTTTGACAACATTGGCATAATAATATTTTGTCATTTGTCATTTGTCATTTGTCATTGGTTATTTCCACCAAGGTTATGATTTAAGGAATCCTCTCTCCTCTACGATAGGCTTCCCCAAGGAGACGCTAAACGAATTGCACCACACCTTTGTGTTTGTAATTTGACTAATGACTAATGACTAATGACTAATGACTATTTATTATGATGCTAAAAGTTAACTACTAAATAAAATGGATACACTATTGCGTAACTCCCGGAGAAAGCTCTCTCAAGGGCTATTATTCTGGCGTGAAGTCGGTGAAAAAACTCCTATAATTTTTTTACATGGTGCTTGGAATGAGAGCAGTCAATGGTTATCTGTGATGGAATCCCTTGCACAAGATTTTCATTGTTTTGCACCTGATTTGTTAGGGTTTGGTGAATCAGAAAATCCTAATATCTATCATTCGATAGATTTACAAGTTGAGTGTTTAGCTGAATTTTTGCAAGCTGTGAAGCTAGAAAAAGTATATTTAGTGGGGCATTCTCTTGGGGGTTGGATTGCTGCTAGCTATGCTTTAAAGTATCCAGAGAAAGTTGATGGTGTGGTACTGCTAGCACCAGAGGGCGTAGAGATAGCAGGACAAGAAGAGTATTGTCAGAAAATGCGGCGATTATTGAATTATCCACCACTAGTAGTTAAATTGTTGCGATCGCTCAGTCCTTTGACTAAAATCCTGGGTTGGCATGAAAAAATTGCCCAAGACTTGCAGTTGCGTCAATCGCTATTGCCGTATCCCATAGGTTGCCAGTTACTTTTCAAACGGCGACAAGTAGAAATTGAGGCGGAATTACTACAAAAGCAGCTTTATATGATAGATGTCCCAGTTTTTATTTTACAAGGTGGCCAAGATACTCCAGATGCTTTAGCCAGAAGCCGTGTTTATGCTCAACTGATACCGAAAGTCGAGTTGAAAATGATTGCCCATGCCGGAAATGACTTGCCAGAATCTTGTGCTGAGGTTGTGGCGAGCGAAATTCGGGAGTTTATTCAAGGTATTTTAAAAAGTCATAATTTCAACGAATTAAACTAGCTCATTCAAGGTTTGTTGCCAATCCACTACACATATTCCTTCGCTCTCAAACCGTGATATGTGTTTCAAGTTTGTTGTCACAACTATGACCTGATTAAAACTCCTTAATTGAAGAATTGCTTGAGTAGCAAGAATTACATCACCATCCAAACTTTCATTGCTTGCTGTAGGCCTCCCCTGGTTTCGTACCCATGCCCATAATTCGGCTGCTTTTCGCATCGTTTCGGGAGTCAGTGGGATGAGACAATCTTGGCTAAGTTTGTTGAGGCGATCTATACTCTTTTGTTTTCCTTGTCTCAATAGTTCACGCCGAAGTTCATAATCAGCTATTTCTGGCACACGTATAACAGTTTCGGTTTTCTGTAAAGATTTCAACCACTGTTGGACTTTTTGGTTTACTTTTGGATGTATTACTTGACTCAAAGGATGAGTGTCTAGCAATATGGCTCTACCCATCTAAGTTTTTATAGTGATAACTGATTTTGGTTCAAAGCTGTCTCAATCTGTGGGTATGTTTGCTCATCGTATCCAGATTCATCAGCCATCCATTCGTCAACCAGTTTTATTACCTTTTCTAAGGAATCATCCCCTTTTGCTTCCGATTTAGAAAATTGGACAACTTGATATTCATCTAAATTAATGTGTTCTAAGTTTCCTGAGATAATAGCGGATCTGATCTGACCTCTTATACTCGACCCCGGAATCATAGGAGGGAATACAGCAGCGATATCAATGTCTCTCGTTTCACTAGAAACAGACATTGCTCTTTGATAGCTTCCAACACTCAAAATATTGGACGGTGGAGAAGATTTTTCCTCAATCAACGCATCGATTATTGCCCTAAGTTTGAAAAGATCCACTAAAGAAAGGGCAGCAAGTTGTTGCATAATTACATAAAGCGATGATGCTTTGGGCATAACTTCACTATGGATAAACTTCTCTCTTCATTTTATTTCATCTGTACTATCACCCATTACTATTTCGCACATTCCCCAAAAAATCAAATTTGTTTCCACAATTAAAGTATCTGCAATTTCAGGATATAAAGCTTGCAAGTAGTTAATCAATAAAGTGCGATCGCCCCCTTTAATTGCAATCTTACCATTAGGAAATAATTGCAACCAGGCTTCAATAAAATCTTTGATTCCAGCTAATACTGTGTAAATTATCCCGCTTTGAATTGCTTCTTTAGTATTGAGAGCAAAACGTGCTGGTAGAGACGGAAAATTTTGCATTTCTACTAATGGTAATTGTCCTGTTTTTTGACCGAGAGTTGCAAATTGCAAGCCTAATCCCGGCAAAATTGCACCTCCAACTAGACACTCATTAGCATCCGCAGCCGTGAAAGTTAGCGCTGTTCCAGCATCAATTACCAACATCGGAAAACCCCAAGTTTTCGCCGCACCCCACAAAGCTAAAGCGCGGTCAATTCCTAGTGTGGGATACACGCCTTTTAGTGGTATTTGGTCTAAGGTAATAACGCGAACATTTGGGTAAGTTTGCCAAATAGCAGTTTGACTGGGAACTACTGAGGCAAGGACAAGAGGGCACGGGGGCAGAGAGACAAAAGCGCAAAGGGGTGGAGTATTTGTGAGAAAATTACTTTGTTGATGGCTTGGAGAAATTGCCAGCAATAAATCATCTAGGGTTTGAAATTCAGTTAGATGTTGTATGACAGACTCAGCAAGATAGTCGGTATCCCAAGCTGAGTAAAGTGTCTCGCCAATAAACAATGCCCAATGCAGCCGCGAATTACCAATTTCCAAGGCTAGCCAAATTTCCTCTCTGTGCCTCTGTGGTTTCACACTTTTAACTTTTTTAAGTCAACTATAGGTTTTTTAATAAAAATTAACATTAAAGCCGTGTAACAATAAAAGAAGAGGAAGAAATACTCATTGTGTCAAGGAGGGAGTTATGGTAGCACTCACAGAAAAAACTGAAAAACGGCTCACCATACAGACTGTAGAGATTGCTCAAGAGACAACGGCTATTCGCTCTTTGGATTGGGATCGCGATCGCTTCGATATTGAGTTTGGTCTGCAAAACGGCACCACTTATAACTCGTTTCTCATTCGCGGGGAGCAGACTGCCTTAGTTGATACCTCCCACGAAAAATTTCGCCAACTATACTTTGATACGCTCACCGGATTAATCAACCCAACAGAGATTGATTATTTAATTATCAGCCACACGGAGCCAGATCATAGCGGTTTAGTTAAAGATTTGCTGCTTATGGCTCCAGAAATAACCGTTGTCGGTTCTAAAGTGGCGATTCAGTTTCTGGAGAATTTGGTACATCAGCCATTTAAACGGCGGATTGTGAAAAATGGCGATCGCTTAGATTTGGGCAATGGGCATGAATTTGAATTCGTGATTGCTCCAAATTTACATTGGCCGGATACCATTTTCAGCTTTGACCACAAAACCAAAACTCTCTACACCTGCGACGCTTTTGGGTTGCACTATTGCTCAGACAGCACTTTTGATGAAAACCTGGCAGCGATCGAAGAAGACTTTCATTACTACTACGATTGCTTGATGGGGCCCAATGCCCGCTCGGTTCTATCTGCGCTGAAACGGATGGGTGAACTGAAAACCATCGACATGATTGCCACAGGGCACGGCCCCTTATTATCTCACAATGTAGAAGAACTAGTTGGACGTTACCGCACTTGGAGCCAAAGCCAAACCAAGGCAGAAACAACGATTGGGATATTTTACGTTTCTGAATACGGATATAGCGATCGCCTAGCGCAAGCAATTGCCAACGGTATCGGTAAAACTGGTGTCGCCGTGGAAATTGTCGATTTGGGATCTGAAGTCGATTTACAAGAACTGCGGGAACTAGTTAGCCGTTGTGCTGGACTAGTCGTTGGATTACCTCCGGCTTCTGGCGCTGCGAATATCCAAGCTGCACTCAGCACAGTTTTAGGATCGACCAAAGAAAAGCAAGCTATCGGCGTATTTGAAACCGGTGGTGGCGATGATGAGCCAATAGATCCTTTGGTGAGTAAATTCCGCAATTTGGGTTTGACAACAGTTTTTCCACCAATTCGGATTAAACAAACGCCTACGGAAAATACCTACAAGTTGTGTGAAGAAGCGGGTACAGACTTAGCTCAATGGGTAACACGCGATCGCAACATCAAAGCGATGAAATCCCTTGGTGCTGACTTAGATAAAGCACTAGGTAGAATCAGCGGCGGGTTATATATTATTACTGCCAAAAAAGGCGATGTATCCAGTGCGATGCTTGCCTCCTGGGTTGCTCAAGCTAGCTTCAAACCATTGGGATTCTCCATTGCAGTCGCCAAAGATCGGGCAATTGAATCACTCATGCAAGTAGGCGATCGCTTTGTTCTCAACGTTTTAGAAGAAGGCAATTTCCAACCATTAATGAAACACTTTTTGAAACGGTTCGCCCCTGGTGCAGATCGTTTTCAAGGTGTGAGAACTCAGCCAGCCGAAAATGGTGCGCCCATCCTCAACGATGCCCTCGCCTACATGGAGTGTGAAGTCATCAGCAGAATGGATTGCGGCGACCATTGGGGAGTATATAGCACAGTCTACGCCGGACGGGTTTCTAAACCAGAAAGTTTGACTGCTGTGCATCACCGTAAAGTTGGTAATCATTATTAGGGACTGGGGACTAGGGACTGGGGACTAGGGACTAGGGACTAGGGACTAGGGATCGAGGACTGGGGACTAGGAACTGGGAAAAAGTTTTCCAAATACCCAATCCCCAATCCCCGGTACCCAATCCCCAATCCCCAGTACCCAATCACCCAATCCCCAATAAAGCTATGTCAAAAAACAAACCCCGTGACGTTCAAGTTTTCCCGATTGCGACAGATACGAGAATACTGCGATCGCGCAGTTGGTCAAGGCTGAGATTTGAAATTGAATATGCTCTTGCTAAGGGTACAACTGCTAATTCTTATTTAATTGAAAGCGAGAAAACTGCCATTATCGATCCTCCAGGGGAAACCTTTACGCAAATTTATTTAGAAGCTTTGCAACAACGTTTCCATCTCGAAGATTTAGATTATGTAATTTTGGGACACGTAAATCCTAACCGTGCTGCAACTTTAAAAGCTTTGTTAGAAATTGCCCCGCAAATCACCTTTGTATGTTCTAATCCAGGGGCGAGAAATTTACGTGCGGCGTTGGAAAATCAAGATTTGCAAATTCTTGTGATGCGGGGCGAGGAAACTCTAGATTTGGGTAATGGGCATAATTTAGAATTTATTCCCACTCCCAATCCCCGCTATGCCGATCAACTTTGCACCTACGATCCACAAACAGAAATTCTCTACACAGATAAGTTATTTGGGGCGCACGTTTGTGGAGATCAGGTATTTGATGAAGGCTGGGAAGTATATAACGAAGATCGGCGCTATTATTTTGATTGCCTGATGGCTCCCCACGCTCGTCAAGTTGAAACAGCGCTGGATAAACTGGTCAATTTTCCTGTGAGAATGTATGCCACTGGACACGGGCCTTTGGTGCGCTATGGCTTAATCGACCTAACCAAAGCTTATCGGGAATGGAGTCAACAGCAAACATCTGCTGACTTGACAGTAGCGTTAATTTATGCATCAGCTTATGGAAATACAGCCACATTAGCCCAAGCGATCGCTCGTGGGATCACAAAAGCTGGTGTTGCCGTAGAATCGATTAACTGCGAATTTACCGAACCAGAAGAAATCCGAGCGGCTGTCGAAAAAGCGGGTGGTTTCATCATCGGTTCTCCCACTCTCGGCGGTCATGCACCGACACCCGTGCAGACCGCATTAGGGATTGTGCTATCTACCGCTACTAACAATAAACTCGCTGGTGCTTTTGGTTCCTTTGGCTGGAGTGGGGAAGCGGTTGATTTAATCGAGAGTAAATTAAAAGATGCTGGCTATCGGTTTGGTTTTGATACCATCCGCGTCAAATTCAAACCCGACGATGCCACCTTACAATTATGCGAAGAAGCTGGAACCGACTTTGCCCAAGCACTGAAGAAAGCGAGAAAAGTGCGATCGCCAAGTCAACCTGCAACAAATGTAGAACAAGCAGTTGGTAGGATTGTCGGTTCTCTTTGCGTTCTCACAGCCAAAGAAGGCGATCGCGCCAGTGCCATGTTAGCCTCTTGGGTGTCTCAAGCCAGCTTTAGTCCACCTGGTTTAACCATCGCCGTTGCCAAAGATCGGGCAGTAGAAACACTGACGCACACAGGAAACAAATTTGTCCTCAATATTCTTAAAGAAGGGAATCACCTGGGATTGATGAAGCACTTCCTCAAACCTTTTGGCCCAGGACAAGACCGATTTGCTGATGTCGCCGCTGAAGAAGCTGAAAGCGGTTCTCCCATACTTACGGATGCTCTAGCATATCTCGAATGTTCCGTACAAAACCGGATGGAATCTGGCGACCACTGGCTAGTTTATGCAACTGTTGAGAGTGGCAAACTGTTGGATACTGATGGCGTTACAGCCGTGCATCATCGCAAGTCGGCAACTCATTATTAATTAGGGACTGGGTACTGGGGATTGGAAAATTCTTCCCCAGTGTCTATTACGTACAGCTATGTGCTTTCCGTAGACTATTAATAATTATGAATTAATATTAGACCTTTCTGGAAAATAACGTATCAGAAAATCTTGTGGTGTCAAAATGGAAATTCCATTAAACTCTATTAAAACCAATAAATTAGGAGTTACGCACTGTACAAATGAATCATCTTGTGTATTAACGTAAATAGGTTGTTTCAGGCTTTTACAAAGCATCCTTTGTTAATTGCGATCGCAAAAAGATAATTGAAAAATCTAGCTAAAAGCCTTGAAAGGCATATCTATCATTTAGGATTTTCTGTCAATGCGTAAGTCCTATAAATCTAAATCACCAGTAATAATTGCTTCAGCATTTGCAGCAATAGCCGCAGCCAGAACTATAGTATCTTTTGGATCGCGTAATTGAGGAGCGCTGACAGAAACAGTTAGACAAAATTGGAGTACATCTTTTGTAGCATTAATTATATCTTCTACTCTTAAATTTAAAGACTCGATTTTAGACTGAAATTTTGGACGGCGCAAAGTAGTTTCTAACTCTAAAAATAAAGCATCAGATGCAAATATAGTTATTTTCTGCTCCTCTGCCAGTAGCAAAACTATATCTGGCACTCCTCCCCAAAGTAATCCTGAAATCCAAACATTTACATCAACTACAACCCTCATGTTTCAGTCCAAAGTTCTTGCCTAACTTCCTTGACTATTTGATTAATTTCTTCGAGAGTTGGTTGATTTGGATCTGAACCAGCCTGCATCACTCGTTGCCTTAATTCTTTTAATGTTAATCGGTTGTTTGTTTTTTTAAACACAATTTCATTTTCGGTAACAAATACTTCATATTCTGTACAAGGCTGAAGCTTTTCCAAAACCTCTAGAGGAATTTCTAGCTTTCCATCAGCTGTGACTTTGGCAATAATAGTTGTGTTCATAATCTAAATCTTCAGGCTTGATTCGATTTTATCCTTTTCTTGTTCTACATTTAGTGATTAAATAGGAACCTCAGCTTCCGCCACAAAAGCTTCTAGGACTGGTGATTGCTCTTCTAAAACCTCTTGACCAAATGTCTCGATATGGCAGTGGATAGCAGATTTAACATCAGCTAGTGCTTGTTCATAGCTGTCACCTTCGCCAACTACAACCCCCTTGATACCCAAGGGATATACTACGTAACCGTCATTATGTTTTTCAACAATAATTTTTATTACTCTCATTGTCATATAAAAGAACGGCTGAAAAGTTCGGGGGAAGGTAAGACTTAAGCACAATAAATCTCCAACCCCCTTAAAAATTTTTCTCTTAGTTCGTGGCTATTTGCTAAAGCTGTAAATTTGCTGCGTCTCCAAGCGATCGCTAATCGATGAAGGCAATGTACCATCGGCGAATGTCTGCCGATCTAGTTGGACTTGTAAATTACTCAAAGGATCGCAACCAGAAGAAATCAGAAATTCTAATTTCTGGATGTAAGGCACAGTTGCGAGATTGTCTAGAATTTGGAAGATTGCCTGTATGTAAGGATGACCACTCTGCTGATACCAATCACAGCTAGCAACTTTTGCTTGATCGAAACCTAAGTGTACTGTTAAAGATGGCTCGTCAAATAAAGCGATCGCCAAGGGACGTGCCTCTTCCTGTAACAATAGATCGTTACTTCTGGTTAAGTGTCGCAGCTTCTCTAAGCGTTCATAACGTTCTGTCACAGCTTCCGGGTCATCTTGCCAGTGGATTGCTACTGTCACCAGATAAGTCTGTAACAGCATGTGACCCAGCTTTTTCGCCTTTGTCGCCAGATAATAGGAATTGTAGTCGTTTGCCTCAATTAACAATGGCACGCGATCGACTACTTCCAACCCATAGCCCTTAACTCCAGCAATTTTACGGGGGTTGTTAGTAATTAGGCGAATTTTTTTGATGCCCAAATCCATGAGCATTTGTGCCCCCATACCGTAGTCTCGCAAGTCAGCAGGAAATCCCAAACGCTCATTTGCTTCTACTGTATCTAGTCCCATATCCTGCAACGAGTAGGCTTTGAGTTTGTTAATCAAGCCGATTCCCCGCCCTTCTTGACGCAGGTATACAACTACACCTTGACCAGCAGACTCAATCATTTTCAGTGCAGCTACAAGCTGCATCCGACAGTCGCAGCGCAAAGAACCCAAAGCATCACCAGTTAAGCATTCTGAGTGCATCCGTACCATTACTGGCTCATCTTTGAAGTTAGCGGGATCGCCTTTAACAATTGCCACGTGTTCTGTATTATCCAGAGTATGGCGATAGGCGTAAATCTCAAACTGACCGAATTGACTAGGCAGTTTGGTAATAACTTCACGATAAACTAGGCGATCGTGCTGTAGGCGATAGCTGATTAAATCCGCAATACTAATAATTTTTAAATTGTGACGTTTCGCGTATTCAACTAACTGCTGCAAGCGCGCCATTGAACCATCGGAGTTTTGAATTTCACAAATTACCCCCGCTGGGTATAGCCCTGCTAATCTCGCTAAGTCCACAGCCGCTTCCGTGTGTCCTGCGCGTTTGAGTACGCCTCCAACCTTAGCCCGAATGGGAAAAATATGTCCAGGACGGCGTAAATCGGTAGGTTTTGTGGCTGGGTTGAGAGTAACCTGGATAGTGCGGGCGCGGTCTTCTGCTGAAATGCCTGTAGTGACACCTAATTCTGGCCCGGCATCAATACTGACAGTGAAAGCAGTTTGGTTAGTATCTGTAATGTTGCTTACCATCAAGGGTAAGTCTAGCTCGTCTAGGCGATCGCCTGTCATTGCCAAACAAATTAGTCCTCTTGCTTCCACCGCCATAAAATTAATCATGTCGGGTGTGGCAAATTGGGCAGCACAAATTAAGTCGCCTTCATTTTCTCTATTTTCATCATCTACCACTACAATGACGCGACCAGCTTTTAGGTCTGCTAAAGCGGCATCAATCGAATCAAATTTAAAAGCTTGGGTAGGATTAGGCTGTGACACAGAAGATTTCCAGCTATAAACGTAAATTTTTTTAACAATTTCTTCTTTTAGATTGTAGCTCCTTTATAAGGCAGAGAAGTAGACTAGCAATGATTTGATAACGGGGCAAAAATTTTTGCCATTAAAAGTGGGGATAAAGTGCAGCGATCGCAAAGGATCAAGAGGATGAGGAAGCATAATAATCATTTGTTTGCTCCCCCATCTTCTCGGAACAAAGTAGAGGCGTTTAAGACCTTTTGTGTGCTGTGCGTCTGGTCGCTGATATTGTTGATAGCTGAGAACGAATTAACCATTCATGGGATAAGGATTTCAGATCATGGGCAAATTTAGACGCGTACCCGTTGGGATTGTTGGCGCGTCGGGCTATGGTGGAGTGCAGTTAGTACGACTACTGATGGATCACCCAGAAGTCGAAATGGTTTATTTAGGAGGTGAGACTAGTATCGGGAAATCCTTTGGGGATCTTTACCCGCATCTGGCTCATGCAACTAACCTGCTAATAGAGGCGGTAGAACCAGAAATAATTGCTCACCGCTGTGAAGTAGTTTTCCTGTCTTTACCAAATGGTCTGGCTTGCCAAATAGCACCCAAACTTTTGGAAAAAGGATGTAAAGTACTAGATTTGAGTGCAGACTATCGGTTTAGTAATTTGACAACTTATACCAATTGGTATGGTACGGAGAGAAGCGATCGCACAATTGCAGCGACAGCAGTTTATGGATTACCAGAACTTTATCGCGATCGCATTGCCGAAGCTCAACTTATTGGCTGTCCCGGTTCCTATGCCACTGCTAGTCTTCTTGCACTTTCGCCACTTTTAAAGCAAGGCTTAATCAGACCGGAAACAGCTATTATCGATGCCAAGTCTGGCACATCTAGTAGCGGACGGCAGGCTCAAACCAACTTATTACTAGCTGAAGCCGACAACTCCATAACAGCTTTTAATGTTGGTCGTCACCGTCATACCCCAGAAATTGAGCAAATTTGCAGTGACTTAGCTGGTCACGAACTCATGATCCAATTTACACCGCACCTGATCCCAATGGTACGCGGTATTTTGGCAACGGTATATGCCACAATGAGCGATCCAGGTCTAGTGCGAGATGACTTAATCACAATTTTCTCAGCCTTCTACCGCAACTCTCCTTGGGTAAGAGTCTGCGGTAGCGGCGTTTACCCCCAAACCAAGTGGGCTAACGGCAGCAATCTTTGTTACATCGGTGTAGAAGTTGACCCACGCACGGGTCGCGTAATTGTCATGTCAGCAATTGACAATCTAATTAAAGGACAGGCGGGCCAAGCTATTCAGTGTCTAAACCTGATGATGGGCTGGGATGAAACCTTGGGGTTGCCCAAGTTGGGGTTTTATCCTTGATTGGGGATTGGGTACTGGGGATTGGGTATTGGGAAGAATTCTTGCCCCAGTCCCTAGTCCCCAGTCCCCAGTCCCTAGTCCCTACTTCGGCCCTAACCCTACAGCACCAGCATAAACGGCGCGATCGCCTAGTTCATCTTCAATTCGTAGCAAGCGATTATATTTTGCTACGCGTTCGCTGCGACACAGAGAACCTGTTTTGATTTGACCGGCACGGGTTGCTACAGCTAAATCAGCGATCGTTGTGTCTTCTGTTTCACCAGAACGATGGCTAATTACTGAACGGATGCTGTTGCGAGTTGCCAAATCAATTGTTTCCAAGGTTTCGGTAAGCGAACCAATTTGATTGAGTTTAATCAAGATGGCATTAGCGGCTTTTTCCTGGATGCCTCTTTGCAAGCGAGTAGCGTTAGTCACAAACAAGTCATCCCCTACCAATTGCACCCGCGAACCTAACTTCTGGGTGAGCAATTGCCAACTTTGCCAATCTTCTTCGTGTAAGCCATCCTCAATTGACACAATTGGGTATTGGTCAACCAGTTGTCCTAAATAATCAATAAACTCTGTCGGGGCGTGAGGTTTACCATCGTAAACATACTGACTATTCTTGTAAAACTCGCTAGCCGCCACATCCAACGCCAAAGCTACTTGTTCCCCTGGCTTGTAACCAGCTTTCTGAATGGCAGCAACCAGCAATTCCAAAGCCACCTGATTAGATTCTAGGTTAGGAGCAAAGCCGCCTTCATCGCCCACACCAGTAAGCAAACCCTTCTCATCTAATACTTGACTGAGAGTAGCAAACACCTCTGCACCCCAGCGCAACGCTTCCCGAAAGGAAGTTGCGCCAATTGGGACAATCATAAACTCTTGAAAATCCACGTTATTTGAGGCGTGTGCGCCACCGTTAATCACGTTCATCAACGGCACCGGGAGCAAATTCGCTAAAGGGCCACCCAAATAGCGATATAGAGGAATTTCTAGAGACTCAGCACCAGCTTTAGCAGCTGCTAAGGAAACCCCCAAAATTGCATTAGCCCCCAAATTTTTTTTGTTAGCAGAACCATCTATCGCAATCATTGTGCGGTCTAGCAGTTCTTGATTGAGGACATCCAAGCCTAACAATTGTGGCGCAAGTGCTTCTTTGACGTTTTGTACTGCCTTGAGTACGCCTTTGCCCCCGTAACGGCCTTTATCGCCATCACGCAGTTCGTGAGCTTCAAAAGTGCCAGTAGAAGCACCACTGGGAACTTGCGCCAGTCCGACAACACCATTAGCTAAATGTACTTCGGCTTCAATTGTCGGTCTACCGCGTGAATCAAGAATTTCACGGGCTGCGATCGCCTCAATGGCAGTATCTAGAAATTTACTCATCTGTACTTTATCCTTTATTCGAGTGTGTTACGCATCCAGTCCAGTTGCCTAACCCAATCGCTAGCATAGGTGGTTAAGAGACTTTCTCGGCTGAGATTAAAGAAGATTTCCATTATCAGGGATAGGGAGCAATGCCCAGAATGGGTAATTGTTTATCCTGTCCTTTCGGCTTTTAATTCTTTCTGTGACAGCATTTTTACCTTAAGACTTTGAGCTAGGTAAAATGTTTGCAGAGAATAACACTAAATCAATTACAGAGAAAAGGTCAATATGCGATTACTACACACAATGCTGCGGGTGGGCAACCTTGAAGAATCTTTAAAGTTCTACTGTGAAATTCTCAAAATGAAACTGCTGCGCCGAAAAGATTATCCAGGCGGAGAATTTACCCTGGCTTTTGTTGGCTATGGCGACGAAAGCGACAACTCGGTAATCGAACTAACCTACAACTGGGGTGTAGAAAAGTACGAATTAGGTAATGCTTACGGTCACATTGCCCTTGGCGTTGATGATATTTACGCTACGTGTGAAGAAATTCGCACTCAGGGCGGTAAAGTCGTGCGCGAGCCAGGGGCAATGAAACATGGTTCGACGGTAATTGCTTTTGTGGAAGATCCTGATGGGTATAAAATTGAACTGATTCAAGTGGGAACTCAAGGTTCGGCAGTCAAACAGGAATCACAAGAGCAACTTGTGAGTCAATAATTCTATCAGGGATTTCCAAAAAATTAATTATCCAGTAGGGTGGAATGTCATTTATCTAAGCTGAATTCAGATCCCCGACTTCTTTAAGGAGTCGGGAATCTGGGCAGCAATTTGTGCTTAAGAGCGATCGGAAAATCTACACAGATGTCTTAAAAAGTGGAGCTAGAAAAAGATTGATTCTTCTGGCACACTGTCATCTGGTGTCAGTAAACACAGAAGACGCGCTAGAGTTTTCCCTTTTTGGGCGGGTTACGGGATCTCCTCTACGTAAATCCTATTAGTATTTCCCCAATACTGTCCTTGATGAGCAATATTAATAGCGAAGTCAAATAGCCAGTCGTAGACATCGCTCCAATAACACCATTGGGGAAAGTCTGCTCATAACAGTGTTTTCGTTTTAAATTAGGAAATAGGCAATGGATTAAACTATCATCAATTGCCAATCCAAAATTGCCACCGGAGATACACGCGGATATCCGCCCAGAATGTTTGGATAATTATCTGGGTATTAAGGAGTAGGGTTACAACCACTCTCAACTCCCTACTCCCTTTAATAATCCCCAATCCTTAAACTAAAAATTCAAATTCTAAAATTCTAAAGATGCAACCTACAGATCCAAATAAATTTACTGATAAAGCCTGGGAAGCAATTGTTAAATCTCAGGATATAGTCCGTGCTTATCAACAACAGCAACTAGATGTTGAACATTTAATTATTGCCCTGTTAGAAGAACCTACTAGTCTAGCAATACGTATCCTAGCTCGATCTGAGGTCGATCCAATCCGCTTGCAGCAGCAGCTAGAAGCCTTTACCCAACGTCAGCCGAAAGTTGGTAAAAGCGATCAGCTTTACCTTAGCCGTAATTTAGATATTTTACTAGACCGAGCCGAGGAAGCTAGAGCTAGGATGAAAGATTCCTACATTTCTGTGGAACACATACTTTTGGCCTTTGCTGAAGACGATCGCATTGGACGAAAGATGCTCAAAGGCTTTAATGCGGATGCACCTAAACTTGAAGCTACAATCAAAACTATTCGCGGTAGCCAAAAGGTAACAGATCAAACCCCAGAATCCCGCTATGAAGCCTTACAAAAATTTGGCAGAGATTTGACAGAACAGGCAAAAGCGGGAAAACTCGACCCAGTAATTGGGCGGGATGACGAAATTCGACGGGTAATTCAAGTATTGTCTCGTCGTAGCAAAAACAACCCCGTACTCATTGGCGAACCTGGGGTAGGTAAAACTGCGATCGCCGAAGCATTAGCACAACGGATGGTAAACGGTGATGTTCCTGAATCTCTGAAAAACCGCCAACTCATCTCTTTAGACATCGGTAGTTTAATTGCTGGGGCAAAATTGCGAGGAGAATTTGAAGAACGCCTGAAAGCTGTCCTCAAAGAAGTTACGGAATCTAACGGTCAAATTGTCTTGTTTATTGACGAACTACATACCGTAGTCGGTACAGGTTCCAGCCAACAAGGGGCAATGGATGCGGGAAATCTGCTCAAACCAATGCTGGCGCGGGGAGAACTGCGTTGTATTGGTGCTACTACCCTTGACGAATTCCGCAAACACATTGAGAAAGACGCTGCCCTAGAACGCCGCTTTCAGCAAGTATTTGTCGATCAGCCAAGTGTGGAAAACACTATTTCGATTCTGCGGGGGTTGAAAGAACGCTATGAAGTGCATCACAACGTCAAAATTTCTGATTCGGCTTTAGTAGCAGCAGCAACCTTGTCAGCACGTTATATTAGCGATCGCTTCTTACCAGATAAAGCTATTGATTTGGTGGATGAAGCAGCAGCACAGTTGAAAATGGAGATTACCTCCAAACCAGCCGAATTGGAAACCATCGATCGCCGCCTCATGCAATTAGAAATGGAAAAGCTATCATTAGCTGGTGAAGAAAAGGGTACTCTCCAAACAAAAGAACGTTTGCAGCGAATTGAGCAAGAAATCGCCAATTTGACGGAAAAACAGCAAACATTTAATGAGCAATGGCAAGGTGAAAAGCAGATATTGGAGGCGATAAGCGCCTTAAAGAAAGAAGAAGATGCGCTGCGAGTGCAAATTGAACAGGCGGAACGCGCCTACGATCTAAATAAAGCTGCTCAATTAAAGTATGGCAAATTGGAGGGAGTGCAGCACGAGCGTGAAGCTAAAGAAGCGAGCCTTTTAGAAATTCAAAACCAAGGTTCCACGTTGCTGCGAGAACAAGTCACCGAAGCCGACATTGCCGAAATCGTCGCCAAGTGGACAGGAATCCCCGTCAATCGCTTGTTGGAATCGGAACGACAAAAATTACTGCAATTAGAAAGTCATTTGCATCAACGAGTCATTGGGCAAGAAGAGGCTGTAGAAGCAGTAGCAGCCGCAATTCGCCGCGCCCGTGCGGGGATGAAAGATCCCTCTCGTCCCATTGGTTCATTTTTGTTCATGGGCCCTACAGGTGTGGGTAAAACCGAACTTGCCCGTGCTTTAGCTCAGTTTCTCTTTGATTCTGATGATGCATTGGTGCGCTTGGATATGTCTGAGTATATGGAAAAACACTCAGTTTCTCGCTTAGTGGGTGCGCCTCCAGGATACATAGGATATGAAGAAGGCGGTCAACTTTCCGAGGCGATTCGCCGCCGTCCTTATTCAGTGGTGCTGTTGGATGAAGTAGAAAAGGCGCACCCCGATGTGTTCAACATTTTATTGCAGGTGTTGGATGATGGGAGAGTTACTGACTCTCAAGGAAGGACGGTAGATTTTCGTAACACCGTCATTGTGATGACCAGTAACATTGGTAGCGAACATATTTTGGATATATCTGGTGATGATTCCAAGTATGAAACAATGCAAAAGCGGGTAATGGATGCTTTGCGATCGCATTTCCGCCCAGAATTTCTCACCCGCCTTGATGATATTATTCTCTTCCATGCCCTCAGTCGCACTGAAATGCGGCAGATCATCCGCATTCAACTCAAACGGGTAGAAAATCTCCTACGCGAGCAAAAAATCTTCTTTGAGATATCCCAATCAGCCTGCGATCACCTTGTCGAATCAGGCTATGACCCAGTTTACGGTGCCCGCCCACTCAAACGGGCAATTCAGCGAGAAGTAGAAAACCCCCTTGCCACCAAGTTATTGGAGAATACTTTTATCTCTGGAGACACGATTATCATTGACAAAAATGAAAATGGTCTGTCTTTTAGCAAAAAAGTGCTAGTGAAGGTGTCAGTACCACAAATTGCTACATAGCACCTAGCGTCTCCCCTTCACTCAACGGGACGTAGCCAAAGGGCTGTAGGGAGAAGACCAAACTGGCTTGGATAAACGGCGTTGCAGAGAAAGCGGGATGATTTTGCTAGTTTTGTGGGATGGGCCGAAAAGCCTGTCCCTTGTGTTTCAGGGCGCTCGTGCCGCCCACCCTACAAGAATCATCCCTTGATTCAGCAACGCCGGATACACAAACAAAATCTAATATCAATTTAAAAAATGTTTGCGACCAGATGCCCACGCTTTCTGACGCACACCCTCCCCAAAGCCTTGTAGAGGGTTGGGTAAGGTCTTATCTATGTATTGCATTCTTTTTTCAAATTGGTATAAGAATAATTGAGGGTTTGAAACCTACGGATGTGAGTAAACCTCGTATAGTTGCGGTTTCTAACCATCCTTTTAACATTCATTAATGTAACTGCGTGTTGCATCTATGATGCCTAGTAGCTTCTGCCACAGGGTACTAATTTTGCGTACCTTGTGGCAGAAGCTTGCTTGTCTTTAAAGGTGGTAGTGGGATTTATGCCAAGGTGTACTAATGAGTAATTAGTAATTAATCAAAGCAATGCGAACAACAAGATTCCCGACTTTTTAATTAAAGAAGTCGGGAATCTAAGCCGTACATCTGATTATTTTGCCCCTAATTGATATCTTTTTTTTAACAGATGGGTATTATAAGCCTACTCTGCTGACAACATCTTCATAAATTTGTTTTCAAATAAAACACATTTACGCAAATATACTGTGAACTAATGCTTTTATTATTTATCAGACCTGAACTAAATAATTCTGAAAAAATCAGTGTTTACCGGAGCAAATGAACAATTCATAAATGATATAACTTTAATAAATTATCTTTTGTTGTAGCTACTTTATTTGGAAGTTAGTAAAGCCAAATGTAGTAGTTAGATAAACATAGCTTCGTTTATGCCTGTAATAATACTTAACAGGCATAAATGAAAATGTTTAAAAAATAGAAAATCCGCTAAAATACACTTGATCGGGAAACAGCTATGTCTCGAAAACGTCAGTTAGTCAAGGCAATTCAAAAAACCTTCAGGCAAACTAGCAAAAAGTTTTTATCTACAATTAACAAGCAAATTATTTGGCTACTGCGGAGTATCTCTGGCACTCGAAGAAGACGCAGTTCTGTGAATTCTGGCTTTATTTTACCAACAGTGGCAATGGTAGTTTTGGTAGTCGTACTGTTAACAACTGCAATTTTATTTCGGTCTTTTGAGCGCTCTAAAAATGCTAGTAATGTCCGCGTTAATGAGGCTGTGCTTAACGCTGCTACCCCAGCGATTGATCGTGCTAGAGCTAAATTAGATGCATTAATAGAAGACCCAACACTACCACGAGGAACTCCTTCTGATAGCGCCTTATATGATGCTATTAAAAAAGACAAATATAGACTTGGTGATGAAACTCGCCTGAAGCTAGCTTTTGACCTTGACGGTGACAACACTATTGAGACTAGTAGCAATATAGAGAACGATGAAACATTAAAAACAGCTTGGAAATATGCCGTTGACACAGACAATAACGGCAAAAAAGATACTTTTACTCTTTATGGAATCTTCTTTCGCTCACCCAGTAGAGACTCAACTACAGGACAGTTTAATCGCGAAAGAAAACCTCTAGATGCTAGAACCCCACCAATGGATAATGATGCGTCAAATCAGCAATGCAATGCATCAGGTTTTTCTAGCTTAGTAGGCAATTCCAGTTGGTATAAGTTAAATAGTGGCAATCTGGGTAAAAGCTTCTTTGTCTATAGCGTTAACCTGCCGATTACTCAACAAGTGTATGATAGTCTGCCAACAACTACTACACCTAGTATTAATCAAAATAATTCTGAGCCATACAAAGGTAACAAAAGTGTTGTAGCACTAGAGTTTCAGCAAGATCGCAGTCGCATTCCATTAGCAAATAACGCTGTTTTCTTTGATAATGATCTAGAAGTCATAGTTGGTAGTACAGAGTTACTTTTAAATGGAAGAGTTCATACCAATGGCAACTTGCTAGTAGGGGTTATTGACAGTGACGGTAATATAACTTTCCGCCAAGTTAGCAGCAAAACATCCTGTTTTTATAATCAAGAAAACGGGCAAGTTAGCGTTGGGGGAAACGTCGGAAATGGTAGTCTTGCTCAAACTAGTAATCAGAATGTAACTGTTGACCTATACAAAGGTTTTGGGAAGAGTATCAGCACTGCTGCTATTAACAGCGCCAATAAATCTACAGACGCTACTGGTGGTAGTAGTATTGGATTCAACGATGCGGCATACAATCAACGTATTGCTGCAATGAAGACTACTGCGATCGCTTTATGCACAGATTGCAATAGCGCAACTAACGGTACCACTCTTAAAGCGGCTGTTAAATTAAGTGGTTATCCGACAGATGTGAAAACCAACGTCGATGTCAAAGTACTAGATGCTGACGATGCGACGACAGCCAAAAATATCCTCTACGACGAAATACAAATCTATTTGCAAAATCGTACTCGTCGAGTACCCTTTGCAGAAGTACCAGATGCAACAGGAGCATACGCAACAACTGGATACACTGCCATTACTGCCACTTTAGAACCTCAGGCAAGTTGGCGGGAACCACTAACATCTAGTAATGAGTTCACTGGTGTAGCAACATCATCTCCCTCTATAAATACATCTAAGCTAGAAGCCACACAACCAAATTTACAAAAGAAAGAAGGTGTTCAAACCGCATTAGGCGATCGCGTTTTTGTCGGCAATAACCTGCCTGCTCTGTGGCTAAAAAACGGAAAATATGTTGGTTCAGAGGCTGAACAGCCAGTTTTGAACAGTTCTGGCACTGCGATTAACTGGACTAGATATGGTTCCGAACCACCAGCAAGATGGCGTAACACTCAAATACAGGCAGTTGCTGATTTAGGTCTATCTGACCGTAATGGCTTTTGGGAAGAAAATGCGGCAGCAAATCCCATAAATGATTTAGACAGCGTGGGTGGTGTGCGGATTGTTACTGGTGCAGGTATTTATGTAGATGGTTCTGGCAGTATTCCGAACATAATAACTGGCCCATTTTACCCAAGAGGTTCTAGTACACTAGGTTCATTTTTACCAGCTCCTTCTGCGACTGATACAGTTGTCTGGCCTGACACAATGCCGATGTCAACACCTGGAAATGTTCGCAAAGGCGATCTCCAAATGCGAGCCACCGCTGTTTATCACTACAAAGTAGACTATGGCACTGACCAAGAACCAATTGCTTGTGTAAGTAGCTACTACGATCCTTCAACCGAAGACACAAAAAATAATAGACCAGATACAACACCTGCGCTACCTTCGAGTGTTATTAACGGTCGGTCAAACAATGGCGTTGTTTACAATTACCCGACAAATGGAAGAGGCACATTTTTTACGACTAACAAAACTCGTCTACAACTACAAGCCAACTTGAAATTCCCCAACGGGCGTTGGGTTAATAAACCTTTACAAGATGCTCTAGCAAAAATTGGAGCTGGTACTACAGTACCTAGTACTGGTTTGCAGCTAGCTGATTATTCAGCAATTGATACAGCGCTTTGTGCTATTTCAATTTTGGCTAATCCAGGTGGTTTTGTTACTACTCCTAGTAACCAACCTAAACACGGTGCAATCAAGGAAGCAACTTTCCTTGATGCTAGGGAAGTTAAGCAGATAAGTACATCAGGCTCACCAACCACATACAACTTAGACTTAGAACAGCGTCAACCTTTAGAAATTCGGGTTACAGACATTGATTTAAGTTCCACTACGAGTGGTATAGCCACCACAGCAATAACAGCTAACGAGTATCTATTGCCTTACAGTGGCATTATTTACGCTAGTAGGGATGATGCCTTGCGCGATGCAAGTCAGCCATACGTGGAAACTGATGTCAGCAGTGTATCTAACTCAGAGTTACTCAGCCCAACTGATTTTCGGTTAGACTCAACTCGTCGCCCAAATGGCATTCGTCTGATTAATGGGGGAACTTTAGCAAGAACTAGTGCTAATACTTACATTGCTAAAGAAAAAGGTTTGATTTTAGTAACAAATTTGCCCGCATATATTAAGGGCAACTTCAATCTGCACAGTACAAGTACAAGCACTACAGAAATTGAGGAATTTTCAGAAACAGAATCAGCAGGTACCAACTTTTATGATCGCAGTACTCCCAATACTGACTTTGCCTGTCGTGCAGGAAGAACTGGCTGCCCTACTTCTGGGGGCGACCTTTGGAGACCAGCAACGATTATTGCCGATTCAATGACCTTGCTTTCTGGCAGTTTCGTAGATGGTGTACGGAGATACGCTGACTACGATTTGAACAATAACACTGGCATTGCTATAGAAGATGGCTTAAGTCCTTATCCCACACCTTCATCCACTTTCTTAGCCACTTTAGATGAGAGAAGATTAAAACGTCTAAAAAATGGTTTTTGGGAAAATGCCTATTCTACCAGTTCTTTTTGGACAACTGACGGTAATCCCAGACTAGACACTACCGTTACTCCTAACATTTCTCTAGGCTCCTACTTAGTAAATGGAGTGACTCCAGTTCAGCGCAGGGTTACTGGTCAACCCTTGTATGTTATGGAAATGTGCCGTAAATTACTAGTTTCAGAGTGTACGGCTAATGATTGGGTTGTTGGGTTTAATGTTAATGGAGATTTAAAGGCTAATGGAGAACCTGACTTAGAAGATACAGTTTCCTTTGATGTTAATGGAGACGGATTAGTAAACAGCCTTGATAAAGAGAAAGATATCAAGACGTATCAGTTAGGTCAAGCTATAATTGCTGCTGGTGGTACTGCTTCAAGTGGTACTGTATCTACTCCAAGCAATTGGAGTACTTCATTTGGAACTGGTAGCAAGACGATCAGAGACCGACTTGGGTCTGGGGATACAAATCTATTGTCCCTGCAAAATCTTTTAACTACAGATCGCCTTTATCCCCGTCGAGTTGCATTTGCCCGTGATAACAGCAACAATCTGGTTACAAGCAGTCCTGGTCTGTACAAACCTATGGGTGTAGGTTGCCCCTTAGATACTACTGGTACTGCTTATAGCAATAATGGATGTACTTATGGCACTAATTACGGCTTAATAGACACCAACATCCGCGGTCTCTGGTTTAGAACCACAAGTACCCCAACGACCCCAGGAGACAGAGACCAAGCATCATACGCAAGTGATAAACCACTATTCTATTTCCCCCCCATTGATGGGCCTGACGCTGATACTGACCCTGATTTAGATGGTCAACCGCTCTTAGTACCAGTATTAGAAATTCATGATGCAAGAAAGAATCCCCCTAACTTGAGAATAGATGCGCTCGATGTGGGTACAAACGATGACTCTAAGTCTAATTGGCTACAACAGGCAACTGACACTATATTTAACGCCACCTTTGTAGTAGGAAATAGTCCTAGTAGAACAGATGAAATCTCATCAGGTTTGCAAAACTTTGTGCGGTTTTTGGAAAACTGGGATACCAAAAAAGCCAAAATTAGCGGTAGCTTTATTCAATTAAAACGGAGTAGCTTCTCCACTGCGCCAATTGCACCCATTTTCACAAACAGACAATCCAGTGCTACTGCTTCTAAAGACTATAATCTCAGCATTTTTGACTACTCATTAGACACTTACCCAACTCGAAACGCTAGTGGTCTGTTACCTTTCTATGCAGCACCAAATAGAAAGTGGGGGTTTGATGTTGGTCTGTTGTCAGAGCAACCAGACTTGTTTGCCCAAAGGTTTACAGCGCCTCCAACAGGTCGCCCGAATGAGTTCTTTAGAGAAGTTGGTCGAGATGATACCTGGGTGAAAACATTGCTCTGTGCCGGGGAAGCTAGTAACCAGACAGGTATCCCGACAACAGGAGTGACAGTAACTTATGCAAAAGCAGTTCCTGATGAATATCGCCCAAGCGACTGCCCATCTGCATCAGATATACCATCTGACTCCCTATAAATCCTGTAGATATTGGGTAAATTACCATGTTGATACGGAAAAAAGCTAACAAACAAAGATTACAGGCTACTGAAGTAGGTAATACATCTGTATTCTACCTACGACATAACGAAGGGGGTTTCACGATTATTGAATCTTTGGTAGCGATACTTGTAGTTAGCATTTTGCTAGTTGCGATCGCACCTGTTCTTTCCCTGTCAGTAGCAACCCGTATACAATCCAGACGGATAGAATTAGCCACACAAGCTGCTAAATCATACATTGATGCGGTGAAGACAAAGAAAATTGACGCCCCCACCTCAACGGGAACTGATACCCTAACTGCATACGCCGCTCCCACAGCGACGGGAACTCTAACTTGCACAACAGCAAATTCTTACTGCACAGCCCCAACTGGTACATCCTTGTACTGCGTTGATTTTGATAATAGTGGTGGCTGCGAAAACACCAGTGTTACAGACATGGTTGTACAGGGTTTTCGGTACAACTCAGCTAGTAGTAGTGCTACTAGTGGATATGCTTTAGGAGTGCGGGTTTACAGAGCTGATGCTTTCAGAGAAACCACTACTCTACTCAAGAACACTTCCACAACTAAGACAACACAAGCTACTTTTACCGGAGGCGTTGGTCAGCGCAAAGCACCTGTAGTAGAAATGACAACAGATATCAACGACACTGTGCCTAAATACAGCGACCTTTGCGCCCGCTACACGGGTGGTTGCAATTGAATTTTAATTAGACTTCTTGGAAAATTTCCAATTTTAAAATCTTTCTCATACGCCTCTGCGTGACGCAAATAAATATTTATGCAAGAAGTCTATTCTTAAATATCTGTCAAGAAAAGGGAAACCGCAGTATGATAAATTCACTGAAATTTATCCTGAGTGCTCAATTAAAACGCTCTGGAATAAATAAGACAATTAGCGGCTTTACCCTGATTGAGCTGCTAGTAGCTATGATAATGGCAGTATTAATCATAACGCCTTTAATGGCCTTTATGATTAATATTCTAGATGGCGATCGCAAAGAACAAGCCAAGGCAAATTCCGAGCAAGAAATCCAAGCAGCACTAGATTATATTGCTCGTGACTTAGAGCAAGCCGTTTACATCTATGATGCCGATGGTGTTACCAGAAACACAAATACTACTACTATTAGTAGTTCAGGCATTGCAGACCAAATACCACCAGCTAAATCCGCTTCTAGCTGTAGCCCTACTAGCGGCAGCAATCCGAGTGTTTGCACACCAATACTTGTTTTTTGGAAACGTGAGCTTAAACCTGATAGTGTCGGAATTACTGCCAGCACTCAGACTAGTACCACACAAACAGATGATGGTTTTGCTTATTCATTGGTAGCATACTACTTAATCACAAATCCAAATAAGACCAACGATACTTGGTCTCAAGAAGCACGGATTGGCAGGTTTGAACTTCAAGGCCCAGTGAATGCAGCTTATGCTAATGCAACAGGAAGTGCAAGTGATACTGGATTTAATCCACCACCACTAAATAAAAGCGGTGCTACACTCAAAGACAAAATGAATCAATGGCAAACTGCATTAGGTGCATTAGCTAATTACTCTACTAGTAATCAAGTCGTAACTTTAGTTGATTATATTAGTACCACTGCACCTAGCAGCACACCTTGCACTAGTCCAAATCTCGTAGGCAGCCAAACAAGTGGATTTTTTGCTTGTGTCGATGCCAACGAAGTACTAGCACAGGTGTACATTAGAGGCAATGCACTTGCTCGTCTGCAAAATAATAACTTAGCTTACACTGCTAATACAAAAACTTATTTTCCAAGTTCGAGCATTCGAGTACAAGGCCACGGATTTTTATTTACTAAATAACCTCTAGCTAATAACATCAAAGGTATTGTATGCACAGTGCAGCTTTATTGAGGTTAAACAAAATTCTTAAGCGATTTGTAGTGGAAACACCAAAACCGCAATGTTCAGCGAACAGACTCCGCTACACATCAGCATACTTCCAAAAGGATGCTGGTTTTAGCATGATAGAACTAATAGTAGTAATGCTCTTAGTAGGAATTTTAGCAGCGATCGCAGCTCCTGGTTGGGTTGCTTTCGTAAATCGGCAACGGATAAATAAAGTTAACGACGCCGTTTTCGCTGCATTACAAGAAGCACAACGCGAAGCTAAAATCAAAAAACTTAGCTACAGTGTCAGTTTTCAGAGAAATAGCACAACCCAAAATGTAGAGGTTGCTATTTATCGTAGCGATGCTGCAATCGGCACATGGACATGGAAACCTTTAGCGGTCGATGTGGGAGCCAATTCCGATAAATTTTTGCTGGGCGGAAATCTTAGTGGAGAAAACATTGCTAATACTACTACTAATTCTCCTGTATCCTATCCTTTAAGTACATCAGCAAAAATTACCTTTGACTATATGGGAGTTCTAACTCTGCCAAATAACTTTGGAACAGTGGCAGCAGGTACAGAGCCACCTGGGTTAAAAATAGTGGTAGCTGTACCAAGCTCTGCAAATCCTACATTGGCTAGTAGCGTAAAACGATGTGTCATTGTAAAAACTCTCTTAGGCTCAATGCTGACAGCAAAAGATGATAAATGCAGTTAAGTAATTTAAATACCAATATTTGTTTAAAAATACGTAATATTGCTGAACATAAAACTGCACGTTGATAGCAAAATTGAAACATCATATGCAGTTTTAATATTTGATAGATTCATTTAAAAGCCATTGATAAATTAGCCATTGCCTGAACATAATAAAAAGCGTCATCATTAAAATATACTTTTCCGAATAATGACTGAGAACCTTGACTTTACTGTAGCTATCCCAACTTATAACGGTGAAAGTCGTTTGCCTGAACTACTAGAACGACTACAAAACCAAATTCACACCGAAAATTTATCTTGGGAAATTATAGTTGTAGACAATAACAGCACTGATAATACAGCTAAAGTTGTTCAAACCTATCAAAAAGATTGGCGATGTCCTTACCCTTTAAAGTATTGCTTTGAAGCAAAACAAGGCGCAGCTTATGCCCGAAAAAAAGCAGTTTTAGAAGCTAAAGGTAAATTCATAGGTTTTCTAGATGATGACAACTACCCAGTATCAAATTGGGTGTCAGCAGCTTATGCTTTTGGTGAAAAATATCCGAAAGCGGGAGCTTATGGCAGCCAAATTCATCCTGACTGGGAAGTAGAACCACCAGAAAACTTTCAGCGAATTGCTCCATTCTTGGCAATTACAGAGCGAGGTAATTTACCACTATTATATGAAGCAGCTAAAAAATTGCTACCACCATCTGCCGGACTTGTTGTCCGTAAACAAGTCTGGTTAGAAATTGTACCAGATAAGCCTATTTTAACTGGAAGAGTTAAAGGCAGTATGCTTACCAGTGAAGACTTAGAAATGTTGTCTTATATCCAAAAAGCAGGATGGGAAATTTGGTATAACCCAGAAATGGAAATTTCTCACAGAATACCAAAATTTCGTTTGCAAAAAGATTATTTAATTCCATTTTTTAGAGGTATTGGACTTAGCCGTTATGTAACTAGAATGATTAATGTCAAACAGATATATAGACCATTTGCTTTTTTAGCTTATCTGATAAATGACCTGCGTAAAATTATTTTACATTTACTTAAATATAGAACTATGTTGAAAACTGATTTAGTAGCTGCTTGCGAAATGCAACTATTTTTAAGCAGTTTTATTAGTCCTTTTTATCTTTGTAAAAATGGCTATTTAACTAAAAAATAGAATTAAAAATTAATCTTGTATTTATATGGATATTGAAAAATTAGATTTTACGGTAGCTATTCCTACATACAATGGTGCAAAACGTTTACCTAAAGTTTTAGACTTGTTACTCAATCAAACAGGTATAGAAAGCCTAAATTGGGAAGTTATTATTATTGACAATAATAGTAAAGATGAGACAAATCAAGTAGTCGATTATTACCAAAACAAATTTAATCAAAACTTTAAATTGAGGTATTTTCAAGAAAAACAACAGGGAATAGCATTTGCAAGAATGCGTTCTATTAATGAAGCTAGAGGTGAGTTTATTGCATTCATAGATGATGATAATCTCCCAGCATCAGATTGGGTTTTTCAGTCTTATATTTTTGGCAAAGAGCATCCTCATGCTGGTGCCTGGAGTGGTCAAATCCACGGTGATTTTGAAGTAAATCCTCCAAAAGATTTTCCAAGAATTCAAGCCTTTCTAGCTATCAGGGAACACGGACTACAACCTTATTTATTTGATGCAGAGAATTTAAGACTTCCTCCAGGTGCTGCTTTGGTTGTTCGTAAGCAAGCTTGGTATAAAAGTGTTCCTGAAGAATTGGTTTTTAAGGGCAGACTGAATAAATTGATGGTTGGCGGGGATGATACAGAAGCTCTCTTATATTTACACAAAGCAGGTTGGGAAATATGGTATAATCCCGCGATGCATATCAATCATCAAATTCCACATTGGAGATTAGAAAAAGATTATTTACTAGTGCTAGCGCGTGGTTGTGGTCTGTGTATTTTCCAGCTACGTTTGATCAATGCTAAAACCTGGCAAAAACCAATAGTTTTAGTTAAAACTATCTTAGGAAATCTACACCGAGTATTACAGCATATTATTAAGTATAGAGGTCAATTAAAAACTAATTTAATTGCAATTTTTGAAATTAATTTTTACTTTGCTAGTATGATCAGTCCTTTTTATTCTCTAAAATGGAAATTAGACAGAATTTTAGGAAATACAACAAAATGGTTAAATCAACTTTGGATGTAACAATTATTTCTGTAATTATACCAGCTTACAATAGTGAAAAAACCATTAAAGAAACAATTCAATCTGTTTTAAATCAAACTTTTACTAATTTTGAATTAATTATCATAAATGATGGTTCGCAAGACTCAACTTTAGATATTATTACACAAATTAAAGACCCTAGAATAAAAGTATTTTCTTATCCCAACGCTGGCGGAAACGTTAGTCGTAACCGAGGGCTAAACCGTGCAGTTGGAGAATTTGTTAGTTTCTTAGATGCAGATGATCTTTGGACACCTGATAAACTTAAATCTCAATTAAAGGCTCTGCAAGAAAATTTGACTGCAAAAGTTGCTTACAGTTGGACTGATTATATCGATGAAAAGAGTGAAATAGTACTCTCTGGTACACACGTTACAGCCAATGGAGACGTTTATGAAAAGTTATTAGTGACAAATTTTTTGGAGAATGGCTCCAATCCTTTGATTCGTAGAGAAGCTTTAATCGAATTAGGTGGATTTGATGAATCTCTATGTGCTGCTCAAGATTGGGATATGTGGTTGCGATTAGCCTGTAAATTTGATTTTATATGTGTACCATCTGCACAAACCCTATACCGTATAATTGCTAATTCAGTTTCTTCCAATCTTGTCAGGCAAGAAAAAGCTTGCTTGCAGGTGCTTGAGAAAGCATATAAAAAAAGGTCTTTAGGACTTAAAAATATTTGGAATCTAAGTCTGGCAAATTTATATAAGTACCTAACATGCAAAGCCCTACAAAAGCCGTTTAATCGACAAAAAGGTTTAACTGCTGCCAAATTTTTATGGAATTATGTTCTGAATGACTCTTCAAGGTTTCAGCATATAACTTTCACTTTAAAACTATTACTAAAAATTTTCATAATCCTTTTAATGCCTAGGTTGCTCAACAGTATTACTAACCAGCGCGAAGTAAGAAGCCAAAAATCTGAAACATTGTTCAACACTTAGGTAGCTGAAAAACGACCAAAAGAAAAAATGGATAGCCTGGTGCATCTACCATCTTTAGCTTATGCAAAAAAACTCTTTAAAAATAAGCACTCTAACAGTGGTTTTACCTTACCAGAGATGTTAATTGTTGTTGTATTAATAGGTATATTGACTACACTGGGAATAGCTAATTGGCTAGCTTTTATGGATACTCGCCGCCTCAACACTGCTCAAAACGAGGTTTACTACGCTATGCGTCAAGCCCAAAGGCAAGCCACCAAGGAAAAATTGACTTGGCAAGCGAGCTTTCGTGAACAAAACAATATCGTTCAATGGGCAGTTCATCCTGCTACAGTAAATCCATCTAACGCTAACTGGAATAACTTAGATGCTAATATACGCCTTGATTCTGAGACAAACTTCCAACCGTCACTAAGTAGTATACAAAAAGTTCCATTTGACTACAAAGGTAATGCTAAAGATTTAGGAAGGATTACGTTATCGAGTAAATCTGGTGGTAAAGCTAAACGTTGTGTTATTGTTTCAACGCTTTTAGGGACAATGCGAACGGCAAAAGAACATACTAGAGCCGATAACGGCAATTATTGCTATTAAATCTCGTCGATTTTGAAACCTGGAGCAGTGCGGGCATCTTGCCCAATAATACCAGCAGGTAGCAACATGCTCCCACTACTTTTAAAACTATGGTTCTCAATATAGATGTGGTTTAAGATATTTTTTATTCAATTAAACAAGGTATTTTGTGCTGAACTTACCAGCAAGCCCAAAACAGCACCTGATTATTTTCACCCGCTATCCAGAACCAGGTAGGACAAAAACCCGATTGATACCTGCTTTGGGAAATGTTGGTGCTGCCAATCTTCAACGGAAAATGACTGAGCATACAATATTTCAGGTTCAAGAATTGCAAAAGGCCATTGACATATTTGTAGAAGTGCGGTTTGCAGGCGGCGATTTGCAACTTATGCAAGATTGGCTGGGGTTGGATTTGATTTACCAGTCTCAAGGAGAAGGGGATCTAGGTTTGCGGATGGCGCGATCGCTTTTTGATGCTTTTCAATCTGGTGCAGAAAAAGTAATTATCATTGGTACAGATTGTCCTGGAGTGAATGCCCAGATTTTAGCAACAGCCTTTGAGAAGTTACACGCCTTTGACCTCGTACTTGGCCCTGCGCTCGATGGTGGATATTACTTAATTGGTTTGCGCCAACCCATCCCGGAGTTATTCGTTAACATCGAGTGGGGAACTGCTCAAGTATTCCAGAAAACCGTGGATATTGCCCAGAAACTTAATTTATCATACGCGGACTTGTTGCCCTTAGCTGATGTTGACCGACTGGAGGATCTGCCAATTTGGGAACAAGCCCTTGCAGGGGAGATGGAGCGATCGCTTTAAGGAGTAAAATCAAGAGGCGAATTGAAAAAGTGCGTAGGCACAGCCATAAGAATCACTTTTCCATAAAGATGTGAGCCGATTATCTTGGGGATGAGAATTAAGTAGACAGAAGCAATAAAATCATGTGAAATATCAGCACTGCTGAAATAGCTCCTTAAAGCTTTTTGAAGCTGCTTCAGGTTTGGCAACAATTTCGACAATTTTATTGCGTGCATCTGCTTCAAACAGCGCTTCAACAGCAACTTGTGCAACTTTCTGCCTGGGGATACTACCATCAAACAGCGTATCTGCACTCTGCATCACGATGCGGTCGGAGTTATCTTCATTCTTCAACCCACCAGGTCGGACAATCGTATAAGTAAGACCACTTTTTTGAATATACTCTTCAGCTTGTTTTTTCCACAACAAAATTAGCCAAAACAAGTTCAGCGGATGGAAAAGCCGAGAAGTACACAAAGAAGAAACTAAGATAAAATGCTCAATTCCCTTTGCTTTAGCAGCATCTACTAAATTTTTAGTCCCTTCAAAATCCACTTTATAGGGGCCAGTGGGGTCAAAGCTAGGTTTTGCCCCAGTCGCAACCAATAGAACTGTGCTATCTCCCAAGGCAGCACTTAAACTTTCTGGTTGTAACACATCGCCTAACACTAATTCGGTTTCAGGAGACAGAATACCCCTAGCTTTCTCTATATCCCGCACCAAGGCTCGGACGGGAATATTCCGCGCGATTAATTCTTGCACAATCCGGCGACCTGTTTCACCTGTTGCCCCTGCTACAAATGCTTTCATGATAAATGCTATCCTGGGAAACTATTGTGTGCTTGTTCAGTTCTTTATTTTAGTAATTCTATGGAGTTACTCGCAGATTCATGAGGTTTCGGTCAAAATAGGATCTGAATGCGAAATGACCCAGGTGTGTGGGGAATCATTAATATAGACTAACGCCAAAATATACAGTAATGCATTTATGCTTTCAAGAAAAGGCGAATATAAATCCTGGGAAATAACAGAAGCAGTTTTACCTGTAGCGTCCAGCCAAGAAGCCGAGGACACATTAACAGAACCAAATGTAGCGACGTTGACAAAATTTTACGGTCGTTATCAAGATTGTATGGAAATGGCTGCCCCAGTAGAGAAGGTTGCTGAGTATCTCAATTCTCACGCCTCATGGTTTGCGCGCTGCGCTGAACCCATGAACGTACAATCACTTGGGGAAAATGGCTATGCTTTAACAATTGGTCGTTTTGGTTCTTTCGGTTATGAAGTAGAACCAAAAATAGGTTTGGAATTGTTGCCCCCAGAGGAGGGTATTTACCGCATCCGTACAATCCCCATTCCTGACTACCAACCGCCTGGTTATGACGTAGACTATCGCGCATCTCTAGAGTTAAAAGAAACCGATGTTTCCACTAGCATTGGTAAGGTTACAAGAGTTGAATGGGAATTGGATTTGATAGTTTATCTTCACTTTCCCCGGTTTATTCAGCGATTACCCAAATCTATAATTCAATCTACAGGCGATCGCTTACTTAACCAAATTGTCCGCCAAGTCTCCCGCCGCTTAACTCGCAAAGTTCAGGAAGATTTTCATAAATCTTTAGAAATACCATTTCCTGGGAATTCTAAACAAAAGCGCTGAGTCAACAATCCTTTGTCATTTATCATCTACTAATGACAAATGACAAAGGACAAATGGCAAAGGACTATGCTTTAGTGAGAATTCTTTGGACAATTTGCACCCCAGTAACAGCCTGCCAAGCAAAAAGTCCCAAAAGAGTGAAATTTATTAAAATGTGAGTTGCACGCGCCCAATTTGCCCCTTTCTGCATATAAGGGGACAAAGCAGCAGAAAATGCAATTAGACTTGTCATACCAAGTCCTGCCAGCAGGTGAGGCCCGACAAACAACTTACCATTATTGATGTAAGTGACAGCCATCCCTCCGATCGCACCTGCTACCATCAAACCTAGGAGTATAGAACCGATTTGGTAGTGTCTGACGTTATATTTACCTTTAATCAGTTCTTTCTTTTCTTCCCCTTGAGCATTTCTGGTACGCTGTAATTGCAGTCCCAAATAGGCAGCATAAATTGAGAGTACTAATAGCGCCCACATGAGCACCGGGTGGAAGAAGTTCAGCCAATATTTCACCGACGTAGAAAGTTCCAGACTCATCGTGTTCTCGCCTAATTAATTATTAAATATTTATAAAAATTAGCATAACTCTATTTTCTGTGCTTAATGTTGCACAAATTAAAAGAGACTTCCGCACGTCCCTGACTATTTTCCTTCACCCTCTTGCCAAAGTGGATAAACAATCTCAGACTAAATTTTGAGGGTAGACGAACAAAACCCCTTGTGTGGGATCTCATCCATGACTGAAAACAACGATACTTTGCTGCTCAAAGCTGCTAAAAGTGGTGATATTAAGGGGCTGTGTGCGCTACTGGCTGCTGGTGCAAGGGTGGACGCGTGCGATCGCCAAGGTACCACGGCGTTAATGTTTGCTGCCAATTTAGGCTACACCGAAATTGTGCGATCGCTGCTCGATGCTGGGGCAAATATCAACTTGCCCAGAAAACTCTATGGTTTAACAGCTTTGATGTTGGCGGCTAGTGCCAAACAGCTTGACATTTTGCAACTTTTACTATCTAAAGGTGCAGATGTCAATGCCACTAATGAAGATGGCAGTACAGCATTAATGGCAGCAGTCCTCAAAGGTTATATCGATGTAGTGCAAGTTTTATTGGCTGCTGGTGCCGAAGTTAATATTGTTGATAAAGATAATGATACGGCGTTGAAACTTGCCGTTAAGCAGGGAAAAATAGAAGTTTTACAAGCAATTCTCCAAACTGGTATCGATGTCAATATCCCAGATGAGGAGGGTGAGACACTTTTAATGCTAGCGGCAGATTTGGGACATATAAAGATTGTGGAAGCACTGCTAGCAGCAGGGGCTGATGTGAATGTGAAAAACGCTGATGGTGGAACAGCCCTATCGGCAGCAGCAGCGGCTGGACACAGTGCGATCGCAGCAGCTTTACTAGATGGAGGTGCCCAGATTAATCTTCAAGATCGAGATGGTGAAACTGCCTTACACCTTGCCGTTGTGGAAGGCTACATTGATGTGGTGCAAATATTACTTGACAGGGGTGCAGATGTCCAAATTAGCAACCACCTGGGCGATACACCACTGCTTGTAGCAGCATTGCAGGGACATAGCCAAATTGTCGAGGCACTGGTACGTTCTGGCGGAGATATAAATGGGAAAAGTCTTGGTGAAGTACCTTTGACGTTGGCTGCATCACAAGGACACACCCAAACGGTGCAAGTGTTGTTAGACTATGGTGCTGATGTCAATATTTCAGGGGATGATGGCAAAACTGCTTTGATCAAGGCAACCGAACGCCAACACAAAGAGATCGTACATTTGCTGCTGGCAAAGGGGGCAGATGTGAATTTTCAAGACTCAGCGAGGGCCACATCATTGATGTGGGCGGCTTCAGGAGGTTATGGCGAAATTGTGCAGTTATTACTCCAAGCTGGGGCAGATGTGAATTTGAAAAACCGTGGCGGTTATACTGCTTTGATGATTGCAGAATTTAATGGTTATAAAAATGTGGTGCGGAGTCTGCAAAAAGCTGGGGCGCAAGAATAGCAATCTAAATTCTTCATCGAAAATATTTTCTAGAAATATCTTGACAAATTATTAAATGAAGCTTATTCGCTGAAATAGCAAGGAAGTTTAAAAAACCAAATTTAGGACGAAGAAACAAAGAAAGCAAAACTCCGTCGTAGCTGTTGTGAACTTGCTACGGCGGAGAAAGAAAAATTAAAACGCCAAAAGGGAGCAGACTAAATGCTTGCGTCACAAGGATAGAAAGAAAGCAAAAATGAAGAAGTAAATTTACCTTTTACTTTTTACCTTGTACATTTTACCTTTTACCTGCTCTCCCCCTTGGCGTTTCCTACTGTGCTAGATGTGCAAAATATATAGTTTTTAATTGAACAGAAAAGTATTCTAACGATCATTTTTTATGTATTATCCTAAAGGCTAAATACAAACAAGTTCCCAAAAAAGGTTGATGTGCAACCATTTGGGCGGTCGCCACGAAAATTCAAAGAAAAATAAATAAAAAATTAAATTTAGTGTAATCACTGTGGTGAATCCTCTGTCACCATAAACTCAAGCATTGACTAATGGACTCGATCGAGTATAAATAGCCAATGATTATAAGATTTGCAGAACAACTAGTGTCATATCATCAGTGTTTTGTTTATCAGCACCGATGAATTGCTGAACTTGGTCAAATAGGTAATCTACAATCTCCTCTGGCCCATTGCAGTATTTACAAGCAGTATTGAAGCTAGTAACAAAATTGTCTTCATCGAAGCGATCGCCACCAGCAGCAGCGGCATCAGTTAAGCCATCTGTATAGTAAATAATTGTATCTCCAGGCTCTAGCTGTGCCTGGGCATCTTCATATTGGCTGTTAGCATCCAAACCGATTAACATTCCCAAAGTATCTAAACGGGTGACAGTTTTTGTAGCTGCGTGCCACCATAAAGGAGGATTGTGTGCCGCATTGCTATAAGACAGAATTCGGCTGTAGGGGTTATATTCTGAGTAAAATAGTGTTACAAAGCGGTGGGAATTTTCCAAATCCGCATACATAACTCTATTTAAGTTTTGTAGAATTCCGGCTGGGGAATTACCATGTAAGACTTCTCCCCGTAGCATTCCCCGCATCATCGTCATAATCAGTCCAGCGGGGACACCTTTGCCCATGACATCTCCAATAACTAAACCCCAGCGACTAGTTTCGCTGCCACCTTTGATCTTGGGCTGAATCTTATTATGATTGGTAGCAATAAAGTCGTAGTAGTCTCCGCCGACGCGATTGGCAGGTTTACAGCGTGCAGCTAGGACTGCACCAGGAATTGTAGGGCATTGACGTGGTAGAAGTCGCCGTTGAATTTCTGCGCCAATTTCTAATTCTTGGTCTAAGCGTTCTTTTTTTCTTAGTTCTACAGCTAGTTCATCGTTTTCGATCGCTACTGCTGTTTGGTCTGCCACTAACCTAACTAACTTTTGCCTGGTTTCTGTCCAACTATATTCTGGATCGCGGCTCAAGACATAGAGCCATCCCCGTTCTGTATGCTTTACCAGAATCGCCGTACCAAAGATTTGCACATCTGGCCCCAAATAGCGATGCATCTGGTCATCCAAAATCCCCGTGGCATTCGCTAGAGGTGCAGTATTGGGTAAAAGCGTGATTTGACTACTGGCTATTTCTAGCGCTTTGCGGATATTCTTGCGCTGGCCACTATCTTGCCAATGTAACTGTTCTAACCTGACTTGACCATTAGGTTTGTAGAGAAACAGGGCGCTACCGTCTGCATCTGTCACTCTTGTTGCCATCAGCGGAATCAGTTCTAAAAACTGATTCAAATTATTGAAACTTCTCAGGGCAAATCCTAAAGAACTTAGCAAATCTTGAATTTTGTTCTGTTCCCGGTGCAACCTTGCCACGAGTTCTTTGAGTGCCACGACTGGTGTGACATCCGTCGCGGCACTACTACTATTATCAGTGGGTTGAGAGGGCAGTTGAGACACAGGCACGGGTATTATTGCACTTTATATTGGCAGATTTTAGATGATTTATAAATCTTTTGGCTTTGGCATTGCTAAACCATATTTAGACAAGACTTGCCATTTTAGCAAGAGTATAAAGACGTAACAGGCAAATTTTATAAGTATTTTATTTGCTTATTGTATTTTTGATGGAATATTAGTTATTTCAAATCATGTATTTTTAGTCCAAATTTTACCCGTAAAAATTACTAGTTTCGCTGATATATCAGAAAATTTTTCATTTTTCCATAACTTAATTACCAAAGCATATCTCTAAAGTCATAAAAATACTTTATTCAAAGAATAATTTATAACGCTCTCAGAGGGACTTTTTGGGCAGAAGCAACTAGCTAGAAGACTAGAAGTCTTTTGAGTAAAAACCTCTATAAGCGCTCAAATCGAGCTTGATTTGCTCAAAAACAGAACTACACTCGTTCCCAAACCTGAGTATATGTTAATAAGTTTTCAAATACTTAATTTGTACACCATAAATGCTCGGATAATCGCCAAGATTGAGCTTTTCCATTTTTAATTTCTCGTTTTGTAAATTTTGAGTTGCTGAATACGCAAAATTTAAATCCATCAAAACTGGATAAAAGTGAAGTAACTCTATCTTCTTAGTCAAAGGTAACAGAGTTAAACCATTAGCCTGTAATTTATTCTAGGGGTGAGTCATTTGGTAAGTGTAAGATATGAATAGAAGAGATGACACTAAAAATAGAAGAAATATCTTCTAAGAACTTTAAGTCAAAAGTCAGAAAGAGTCTTTTCATTTAACCATCATAATTCCAACCCCTCGATAGACGTTGCACGAGTAAGTCGCCATAGCCAACACCAGTCATCCCTAAATTTATCAGTTTTAAGACTTACGCAAAAATAGCTAAAAAGCTTAATTGATCGAACCTCCTTCTCTGTCAGAGGCTGACGCCAACGCGCAGTGTCTCCCAGAGAAGAATAATACAATATTGCGTAAGTCCTAAGTTTGGTAAGAAAAATTTTTAACTCGAAATTTTTCAATTAACCACTCAAAAGAGCTTCGACAAACTCATAGCTCGAAAAGGGGCGTAGGTCTTCAATTCCTTCGCCAGCACCAATAAAGCGAATGGGTAAACCTAGCTGCTGTACAACGGCAAGGGCAACGCCGCCTTTGGCAGTACCATCTAGCTTGGTTAAGACAACACCACTGAGTTGGGCAGCTTGGGAAAAAACTTCAGCTTGCCGTAGTCCATTTTGACCTAAAGTGGCATCTAGAACCAAAAGAGATTCTACTTTGGCATCTGGGGCTTTTTTGTCGATAATTCGCCGGATTTTACCGAGTTCGTCCATTAAATTTTTCTTGTTTTGCAGTCGCCCAGCTGTATCTACCAGAAGTAATTCGGTTTGACGCGCTTGGGCGGCTGCGATCGCATCAAATACAACTGCTGCCGGATCTGTATTTTTTCCCGGATTGGCAATTACATCCACGCCACTTCTACTACCCCAAACCTTTACTTGTTCCACTGCGGCGGCGCGGAAGGTGTCTGCTGCGCCAATCAAGCATTTATAGCCAGATTTTTGTCCCAAGTGGGCAATTTTACCGATGGTAGTGGTTTTACCGGCACCATTTACCCCAGTGATTAACCAAATATTCAAGGTTTCTTTTTCTGGCGTAAAGGTAGTTTTCTGGGATGTTTTGCTCGGTGCATCCAGCATATCCCGGAGGATTTTTTTTAGGAAAGCGATCGCTTCTTCAGGTGCGGTAACTTCTTCTCGCAGTTTTGTCTGTAAGGCATTGATAATAAAGTCTGTCGCTTCTACACCCACATCAGCTTGCAAAAGCAATGCTTCAATTTCCGTCACAGCAGCAGAGTTTAGCGGCCCTTGACCAACGATCGCCTTCAGTTGATTGAGAATACTACGACGAGTTTTGTCTAACCCTTGCCGGAGCTTTTTCAGCCAGGTAATTTCTTCAATAGAAACGTCTTCTGCACTCCTACCTTGAGCTGCTAGAACTTTCGCTGACCAGACAAACCCATCATCAAAAACCAATCCGGGAATTTCCTCTTGTGTTTCTGAGGTTGTAGCTACTGGCTGTACTACCTCCGGTTCTGGAACTTCAATGGCGGTGGCTATTAGTTGTTCTAGCTTGGCTTGCCGTTCTGCCGCCGCCCGTTCTAAAAAGGATAAGTTAGCTGGTGCTGTTGGCTGTGTTGCTTCTGGCGTAGCTAGTGGTTCGCTAGGTGTTGGTTCAACTTCGCTTGCCGTGAGTTCTGTGGTGGAAACATCAGGCTGTTCAGCAATTGCTGCCACTGAAGAATCTTCTGTAATTTCTTCCTCACTAGCAGCTTGGATAACTTCTGGCTGTGCTGTTTCTACGGTTGTATTAGTAGCTTCTGGTTCGGTTATTTCCGCAGTTGCCGTTTCTGCGGTTTCAGGTTCTATTGATGGTGCTAAGGTATCTGCTGGATCGGGTAGGGTTTCTACTACCTCGACTTGCTGTTTTTGCTGAATATTTTTGTAGGCAGCTTTCGCAAATGCCAATAAATCTGCCGTTGTGTCTGGTGTAGTTTCAGCAGTTGGTGTGGAGGTTTCGGCTGGCTTTGGTTGGGGTTCTTTTGCAGGAGGAGTTTCTTCCTGTTTCTGATCGGAGGGAGTGTTAGAGGAATCGTTATGTTGACGACGGAACCAATTAAAAACCATTGCAGCAGTATTAGTTATATGAGTTATAAGTTATAAATTATGAGTTTAATTTAACTTTGTACTTTTTCTTGGGGTGAAAACTTCCGGGTTATCCTCACCTTTCAACGCCAGTTTAAAGAAAATCGTTACAATAAAAGGTTTCCTCTGTTTGCGCAGCATCTCCCTTGGAAGAGGTTCCGCTTGGAGGAAGCCGCAGAAGGGGCTACAGATTTTTTTCCACGGCAGTAAAGAAATTATGAATTCCGCGGCAGTACTACGCAGTTTTTTTCTGCTCAGTGACTCGGCGCAAAACACCATTAATAAACCGATGACCATCGTCTCCACTGTAGCGTTTGGCTAGCTCCACAGCTTCGTTGATGGCGATACTGTCTGGAACTCCTAAGAACTTCATTTCTGCCACGGCGATTTGCAAGATATCGCGGTCAATTTGGGCGAGACGAGTTACTTGCCAATCTACTAAGGCTGCAGAAATGAGTTCATCTATAATGTGTCGATTTTCGTTGACGGTGATTACAAGCTCTTTAGCGTAATTCCGAACTCCCTTGTCCTGATTAGCTAATTGAATCAATACTGGGAAATCAACTGCTGTACCCAACTGATTAATTGCTGTCTGGGTGCAGGCGATCGCTTCTTGAAGCATTGTTCTGGCAGTATTGAGGTCGGAGGCCCGAGTTTGGCTGCTTAAGAGGCGATCGTTACTGCGTTGCAGTTCACCTGCGGCATTATCGAGGGTATCTTGTACTTCTGAGGTCAGAGTACGTACTGCTCCTAGCACCAACTTGGATACTAGTTGATCGTCTTCTAATTTATCTAATTTCTTTGGGTTGACTGGCAATTGGCTAAGGCTTAAAAGCGCCAATTCACGAGCAATTTGCTGGGGTTTACGAGGTTGCATAAAACTGAGGGGTGATTGTGCAAGAACTGAATTAACTAGGCAAAACAAACTTATAATTATATCAATTTTGGCACACTCAAACAACAACATTACGCATTTGCTTGTGACTATGCCAGATTGATTTTAAGTTTCTTCAACGGGAATAACCTACTGCTTGATTTCGTCGTGTTTCACTTCCAGTGTGGATTCTTGAGGGAAAACAAAAGGCGTATTAGGGGCGACAATGCCACCAGAAACAACTATTTTAAAGGCGTCTTCAATCGACATTGAGAGGTTCACCACCTCGTCTTCAGGAACAACTGCGTACCATCCGGTAGTCGGATTTGGGGTGGTGGGGATAAAAACACTTAGCATTGGGCGAGATATCTGGGCTTGGATATCACTGCTGATTACACCAGTCACAAAAGCGATCGCCCAAATTCCTCGGCGGGGATACTCTACCAAAATTACTCGGCGAAACTTGCCATTAGAATCTTTTAGTATCGTTTCTAAAAGCTGTTTGAGAGTTTTGTATACCTGTCCTGCTAAAGGAATTGCCTGTAATAATCGCTCACCAAAATCTAACAACCAGCGCCCAGCTATATTCCGAGCCATCAATCCCATCAACAATATACTTAGTAGGGGTACAGCCAATCCTACTAATAAATTAAGTATATTTACTAAAACTGGGTTTAACCCATCAAAGGGATTCAATTGTTTAGGAATTTGGGTGAGGAAGTTGATTACCCAAGTCGCAATGGTAATTGTCAGCCAGATAGTGGTTGCTAGGGGAATTACTACCAATAAACCAGCAATCAGGTCGTTTTTTAAGTCCTGTTTTAGGCGATCGATTACCAAGCCCCGATTCTCCTGTTTTAAGCTAGAGGAACTTTTGTTATTCGTATCCATACCAGCAGATTCGTCAAATTCCGAAGGCTTTAACTTTGGCAGTTTTTGCCGCAAGCAACTGTCTAAAACGCTAGCAAGTTGCTTGCTGTCGCAAAAACACGTACCTGCTGCTGGAAATTAGCTATTTTCCTATAAGCATACACATAGACATTCACCAATCCGATCGCAACTGTTTATTCTTAGAGGATATTACTTTTCTTTATAAGACTTGTAAATGATTGTTGCAAGTTCTTAGATATTATTAATGTACCGCGCTTAATCAAAAGCTGCTGATGATTGTGCAAGTACTACTGGATAAAATAATTTATTAGTTTATCTGTTCAGTCACTCACTTTTGAACAGGAGCGGCTTTTATGAAAATGTTCTATTAAAAATATTAATTTGTTAAGGATTTCTAAGAAATAAATTATCCATCTTGTGGGGTAAGTATTCTGCTTGCCCTGAATACAGATGAGGACACCCATCCCACTAGAAAATTTGGGATGTTTTTTATTTGGAAGTCCCTTTTATCTCAATACGGTTCAGTTAAGAGGTTGTTTGAAAAGTGGTTCGCTGTGACTTTAGGCACTTTTAGATCCCCCCTAACCCCCCTTAAAAAGGGGGGAACCGGAATCAAAGTCCCCCTTTTGAAGGGGGATTTAGAGGGATCTAAAACTTTTGATACCAACAAGAGGACTTTTCAAACACCCTCTAAGGGTAAAACTCTGGTTCCAAAGTCCAACTGAACTGTATTGCCTTTTATCTAGTCTTGATTCATAAAAAACAAGATCCCTGACAACTTTTACGAAGTCAAGGATCTGTGTAGCACATCTGTGCACCATATGATTTTGCGATCGCTGATTTTACTGGAAATCAAAAGGATTTTCAGCCCTGTTCACGCCGCATCAACCTGTGTAGTTTCAGAATCCGCACACTGCACCTGTTGTGTACTCTCTTTTACCAAAATCGCTGTTGTATCTAAATTAGGTTTTGGTAGATATTTCATTTCCCAGACTTTGAGCAAAATCAGGTATTCATAGAATGCCTGCAATGTACACCAAGCGACTCCGGCGCGTCCATCTAAGCATCCGCCTAAGATAAAATACATATATACAAACCGGAGCAACGGTCTAGCAGGCAAACGCAAAGACAAATCTTTCAGAGCACGCCGTCTTTCGACTTCCGATTTACCAAAGAATAAATCTTGCCAGTTAACTTTACCCTGTTCTAGCTGATACAATGTTTCTTGAGCTTCATCCGTAGAATAACGGTTGTGCTTGTCAATCCAGCGGCTCAAACCTTTGCTACAAGTGTAGTGTGGGTATGTTTCTTTTAAAAAGCTAGTTGCACCCTCACAAACTTCTCGCTCGGTATGACCGTAGTCTGTAAACCAGACTTTCCCGTGGCGGAAGAGTCGCATTTGGTAACGCGGATACTGTGTGCTGTAGCGAATCCAACGATTCATGAACATGACGCGTTCAGCCACGTAGTAACCGATATAGTCTGGATTATGACTTGCCTTTTCACATTCTGCAAACAATTCTGGTGTCATGCGCTCGTCAGCTTCGAGAATGTAAACCCATTGATGCTTCGGGGGGATAGACTCTAACATCCAGGTACGTTGGCGTCCGTGGCTTTCAAAAGCGTGTTGGACAACGCGGATGGGATAGCGACTGGCGATTTCCACAGTGCGATCGCTACTGCATGAATCCATAACAATGATGTCATCTGATAACATCGCCGATTCGATACAAGCAGCAATATCTAGTTCTTCGTTATATGTCAGTATGTAAATTGAGAACATTACTCAAGTTTTATAGCGATTTTACTCAGCGATCGTTGTCTTTTTATTGTTATTAGCTATTAGGCGCATGGCAGTATCAGCCGTCAATAATTTTTGGATACTCCCTACTGCCATGCCAATAGTGGATTAGCGTGCGGCAGTTCTAGGTTTACCACCTTGTACAGCACCCCTACCTCTTAAGCTTGTCCAGCCGATGATAATGTAACCAATGGACAATAGCAAACTGCTAATACCAATCCGCAGCCCAGACTTCCAAGCAGTATCTTTAGCCTGTTGCAGTGCTTCGTCTCGGCGCTGGCGAACTTGGCTCAATTGTTGAGTTTGCAGTGTTTGAACATCTGTTTGTTGTTCGATAGCTTTGTCAAGTACTTGGGGATTTGTTTTAGCCTTCTTCAGTAACTCTTTGATATTTGCGGGAATTTGAGGGCTTTCAATTGCTTGCTTATATTTTTGGTCATCTTTGAGGATTTCACTAAATTGAGCTTTGGTTTGGTTTCGCAGTTGGTCTAGTTGCGCTTTTCCTTGATCGGTATTCAGTTGTGCTTGCAATTGCGATAATCGAGTGTTTAGTTGAGTTTCTGCCTGATCTGCTTCCTGGGTGATTCGGTTGAGTGTTTGAGTCTTGGCTTGATTGACGTTATTTAAGTGCAGGGGAAAAATCAGCAAGAACATCAACCCTAAAATACTGGAGATAATCGCGGCGGGAAATCTTAAGTCGATACCCTGGGGGCGATCGCTTGCTGGATCGGCATTCTCAATCCAATAGGCAGCAAACAAAAGCCCCAAACCGACTAGAGGGACAATTCCGCGATCGACAAGCGCTGTTCCCAAATTGATTTGCCATACCCGATCGGTGGGTTGAAAGGGTAACAACAGAATCAAAAAGTCAACGAAAAACGACAAAATGCAGATTATTCCAACTACCTTAAGTGTGAGAGCAGTACTCACGGAAGTAAAACGGTTAACCATAGTTTTTCAAACTGGTGGTGAATATGAGTGATTTTCATATTTCAAGCTACTTGAATATTGTGCCCATGACTATGACTATTGTGTAAAAACACAAAGCAGATTCAATATTGATAAAGGCTAATCTGCCTCTTGGTTTTCAACTAGCCCACAGTAACATTTGTTATCTCCAGTGTCTTCAGGAAATTCTTGGTATCTTAAAATACAAAAATGATGTGGGGCTACAGGAACAGACTCATACCAATTCAAAATTAAGAGCTGATTCGTAAAGAAAATTTTAAGGGTACTCAACTCATTACTAGGTCTGAATTTCAGCGAATAAATCTGGATTGATTTAAATTATTGAAACCCTTATTAGACAAGTACTTTACTTGATTTCACAAATTAGCTCTAAGAAAGCCAGACAGAACAAAGGTATGTCCCTATGTATCTGTCGCATTCTTTTTAAAATTAGTATCATTAAATACTCAATCTCACGGTTCGCAGTTCTCAATCGGTCGTAATACAGACTTTTTATTGGGGATCGCAGTTGGGCATTGGTGTCAAATTAAATCAAAACCTTCGCAATGAGATTGTATCGACCTATCGCCCGATTTGAGCAAAGAAGCAATTATTACTGAGAGCAGATGCTACTATAATCAATTGACTTTATACTTATTCGAGATTTTTGCGAGTCTCTCGGTTGTTATACTTACAGTAGTTTTCTTTTAGATGAAGTACAAAGCTACGGATTTTAAGGCAGGAGGTAGAAACTCTTTATATTTGATGCGTCAGTCCGGCATTTTGTACCTCAGTTACTTACAAACTCCTGTATTTATACTCTTTTTTGCTAATTTCTCAAAAAATGAGCAAATCGGAAATAATAACTAACAATCAGGTGTGAACTTTACTCGAATTAGTTCGTCGGTGATTTTTGTTAGCAAAAAGAGTGAATTTGAAGGAGTCAGACTCTGAAAGGCTTTGAATTCAAAGGTGTTGAAAAACTTATTGGCCCAATAGCCGCGCTTCTCGGCTTTGTGTATTTGTTGCAATGGTATATTGGAGACTTGCGATCGCCTCCCGATCCCATCTTTGAAAATAAACAGCCGCCTTTGGTGATGAAAGAGGGCGACCCTTATATCCGCGCTTTAATGCGAACTATCTCGGCAAGTGAGGCTAGTGGAAACCGCCCCTATTCGCTGTTGTATGGGGGACAGCAAGTCAACGACCTTAGCCGACATCCTGAGATATGCGTCACAATTGTCACAGGCCCTAATACAGGAAATTGTTCTACCGCTGCTGGCAGATATCAAATTATCAACATTACTTGGTATCGTTTAGCTCCTCTTTATCACCCAAAGCCGATGCGAATGATGTTTTGGACTACTTATAGTTTTGAAGCAGAATATCAAGATGTAGTAGTTTACCGTTGGTTAAATGATTCTAAAGTTTGGGGAACTAATATTTCGCAACTGTTGCGTCAGGGAAAATTAAATGATGTTTTGCGGCGACTCTCTCCCACTTGGACAAGTCTGGGATATGGTATAGAAACTAATTCTGTTAGTAGCTCTTTGCCTAAAGTTTATCAGAAAATGTTGCAAGAGGAATTAACCGCAGCTAAACAACCAACAGCCCCAAATTTGCCACCATCTCCAACTCCTTCTAGCAAGGCACTAAAGAAGTAGTGAAGTTATCCTAATTTTTAACTTGCTGCGGATAAAAAACTTTTGATATTTTCCACAAATGCCAAAGGATTTTCAAAGTGGATATTGTGTGCAGCATTGCTAATTATTTTTAGCTGTACAAATTCGCATATTTTAGCCATTTCTGTATTAATAGATATAAATTTTTGATCGTATTCACCGACTAGTAAAAGCATGGGAATTGTACTGCATTGTAGTTTTTCCCATAAAGAAGGCTGACATCCAGTACCCATAAAGCGCAATGATTTATCTAATTCCTGTGAATTGTTCTGCAACCGACTTTCAATCATGCGATCGTATTCTGGATGATTTTTTATATCGCCAAAAATCGGCTGATTGTACCAATTTGATAGAAAAGCAATAAAATCAGTTTTTTCAAAGGTTCTTGTTAATTTTCTACCTATTTGTGTATCAAGTTTAATCCGTTCTAATCGTTCTGTTGCTGTTGATAAACCTGGGGAAGCTGACTCTAGCACAACTTTATAAAAACGTTCTGGAAAATTCAAGGCTAGGTATAAAGCCAATCTTCCACCCATTGAATAACCAACTAAAAAGCATTTGGCAATTTCTAACTCATCCAGTAAGTTGATTAAAGCATGAGCAGTGTTTGCCATTGTATAGTATTCGTCCCCACCCAAAACTTGAGTTTTTCCATGTCCGGGGAGATCAATTGTTAAATAGGAAAATTCGTTAAATAGTAATTTTATAGCTTCATCAAATTCATTAATATTACCCATGAAGCCATGCAAAAAAAGAATTAGTGGTTTATCTAGAGTGCTAGTTAAAGAATAATTAAGCTGATAGTTTTTTACGCTCATAGTTTAGCTAAAAACTTCGTAATCCTACAGCATATAGCGGTTATCAGTTGAGTGGAATACAGACCTAACCGCCAGTTCTTTCCTTATAAGGGAAGGGGAGTAAGATTCAAAGCCTCTCTCCTTTTAGGAGAGAAGAATGGAAGTGAAGTCAAACTGCATTTTCCATTCGATAACCGCTATATTATCTTATGGAAAAAGTTTTTACCTCGTTCACTTTTTTTTTCTAGGAGTAAACAAGGCAAGTCTATAAAAATAGGTTATCTACAAGTTATCAATATGATGTTGCCAGGGTGAATGTCACGATGCACTATATTAATTATTAATTTGGCGAACGCATTTAGATTATTTTTCTCATTCTTAAGGTAAAAATCGATCTAAAGCAGCTTTTAACTGTTTAATTTCAACGTCAATATTACCCTCTTGTGCGGCTCTAGCAATACACTCAGTTAAATGTTCATCCAAAACAATTCGCGCTACCTTATCTAATGCGCCCCGCACTGCGGCAATTTGCAGTAGAACATCAGGACAAGGGCTATTTTGCTCGACCATTGCCTTAATACCACGAACATGTCCTTCTATACGCGATAATCGATTGACAATTCGCCGTAAAGACTCTTCGCTATGGATGTGGGGATGAGCCAACTCTCCAGTCCCATGAGTACCATCTGTATGCTCGTGGTCTGTATCGTGATAGTGGGGATGTTCTGCTTGCTGGGGTGTTGGCAAGGATTTTTTACCTAATCGATTTGATCCATTCATGGGCTATCAAAAGGCTTGTATTACTAAGATCCTAGTCTAGTACTTGACCAACCCAAAACTTACGAGTGAAAGCAGATCCTATTCACCCTAACTTTACTGCTGACGATTGGCTCTTTCTTGGGGAATAATCTCCGTTACTACCCTACCGCTAGAACTGCCACCTTTGACAACAATATTTTCTGTTTGCAGATTACCAACTGCTGTTTCACCCACAAAATTTAATGGTGGGTCAATTTGTCGGTAAACAACATTTCCCTGAGCTTCAACTAACTTATTATCTAAATACCAAGTTAATGTATTGGATCTTAGAGACTGGCGACGCTGACCAACGGCGTTGACGTTACCTTTTAAGTAAACGGTTTTTTGCGGTATTTTCATTTCACCTTGATTGGCTGTCACTGTGACATTTTCAGCACGCTGGAACATTCGCGTAGGTGAGTTTGTAGTTACAGTTTCTGCGTTCATGTTCCAGGTCATAGAGTTACTAGCTATTTGCATTGGTGGGTCTAGTAAGTCTAGTTGAGCATTCTTTTGGATAGTGGCAATTTTTGTTTTTAAGTTGACTTCGGCAGAATTACCCTTACCGCGATCGCTAATTTTATTATCTTTGTAGCGGTCAATTTCTAGAGGGCGATCGCCAATCAGTTTTTCTTCTTTAATATTCCAGATTAAATGTTCAGTTCTCACTTGCATCTGGGGATCGATAGAATTTGCTACTACTCCTCCAGAAAATTCCATCCGTTGTTCGCGGGTTTTAACTCGTACTTCCTGCGCTACTGCTTGTAGTTTTTTATGGCTGCCGTTAATCTTGTTACGAACAATCAACAAATCTTCTTTGGGACGCCATTCTAATTCATTACCTTGCAACACAATCCCATTACTAGGATCTGTGGCAAATATTTTACCTTTTAGAAACAACTGCTTCCCATCTTGTTCAATGTCTGCTACATCTGCCTTAATTTGGTAAACAATTTTGCCATCTTGATATAGTTCACCATAAGGACTTTCAGCCTGACCAATTTGTTTTTCTTTGGTGTATTTTGCGGTTTTAGCCCTGACTTTCCAAATTGGTCTTCCCACTTCATCTGCTTGTTCTAGGGTGACATCAAAGAAAGTCAAATTGCTATCTTTGTTAGATGAATCAGCAGTATTTTGTTGGGAAGCTGGAGGTGATTTACCCCCACAGGCGACTAAAGCAAATACCAATAAAAAGGTCAAAGGTAAAACAAGAAAGGAGGGAGTGGAGGAGAAATCTTGCATTTTTCTCTTTCCCCATCTCCCTCTTTTATGAAATTGATACGCCATTATTCTTGGATTTCTAGGTGTCCATCACTACTTCTGGGGTCTTCCAAAAAACCGATCCCAGATAAAGGCCGGTATGGATAGCTTTGGCGAGGAGTTTTTTGAATATCTTCTTTGATCGCTTCTAAATCAATGTAGCGATCGCTTACATTAATTAAGCTGTCACTGGTCATCGAACGCAAGCTGACAACTTCTACCCGCACGCCACGATAGCTGACTGAATTTACTGCATAAGCCAAATCCCCATCACCGCTAACTAAAACTGCGGTATCATAAGAATCTACAAGTGCCATCATGTCTACTGCTATTTCTACATCCAAGTTAGCTTTTTTAGAGCCATCTGGTAGCTGGACTAAATCCTTAGCAATGACTCGATAGCCATTGCGACGCATCCACAGCAGAAACCCCTGTTGCTTCTCGTTTGTCCGATCTACACCAGTGTAGAAAAAAGAACGCAGTAATCTAGAACCTCCTGTTAATCGACATAATAGCTTCGTGTAATCGATTTCAATCCCTAGTTGCAATGCCGCGTAAAATAAATTTGAGCCATCAATAAATATGGCGACCCTACCCCGATTTTCCAAAACTTGTTCTGGCGTAAATATTGAATCGTTTTCCAAATTATTCAACATTGTTGTGATACCTCAATTTTTATCCCTGTTATTTTTGATACAAATTACCAACTTTTAGATGCTAGTCACAGCGGCTTATGATAATGTTCCGCAGCTAATTTAAATTGAGCCACGATAAATTTTGTGAGAAAATAAAAAAATTGAACAAAATCAGAGTTTGATAAGGACTAATCGTTTTTCGGGGATTCTATTCGCTGAAAAACAGGTTGGTGTTTACCCAACTGTTGTTTGCTCGATAGTAGTCCCCATGTAGCATGGGTGGCAAAAGGAGCATTAACTGAACTTTGTATTTGATCGTTAAAGTTTATTCCAAAGCCCAGTTGCTGATAAATATCGCTACTGATGTTCGGAATAATTGGGGATAGCAGATAAGCTGCCAGTCTAACCGATTCTAGAACTGCGTAGAGAACCTTTTCGACCGATTCCTGCTGTCCCTGTTTATATAATGACCAAGGAGCCTGTTCATCAATAAACTTATTACTGGCTTGCGCCAGTGAAAGTATGACCACGCAGGCTTGACTGAAAGCTAGCTCTTGGTATGCTTGTTTTACCTGTTCCCCTAGACGTAAACCAATGGCTTTCAAAGGATTTTCGTCAGGAATCCCTTCATTGCCGATTGATGGGACATTATTCTCAGCACAGTACTTTTTCACCATGCTCATGGTGCGATTGAGCAAATTACCTAAATCATTTGCCAAATCTGCATTCAGAACATTAATGAACCTAACTTCATTAAAATCTCCATCTTTGCCAAATTCGATTTCCTTAAGGAAGTAATAACGAACGGCATCACTACCATAGCTCTTAACTAATGCCACAGGATCAAGGGTATTACCCAGACTTTTGCCCATCTTGAGACCATCTTTGGTCAAAAAGCCATGTCCAAAGACTCTCTCTGGCAAGGGTAAGCCAGCCGATAACAGCATTGCTGGCCAGTAAACTGCATGAAAGCGCAGAATATCTTTACCAATTAAATGCAAGTTGATTGGCCACCATGTTTCTAAAGCATTTGCTAAAGTCGGTTCTGTATCTGGTTCTAGCAATGCTGTGACATAACCTAGCAACGCATCAAACCAGACATAGAGAGTGTGCTTGGGATCGACTGGTACGGGAAAACCCCAATCTAAATTCACTCGTGAAATGGAAAAGTCTTGCAGTCCTTGATTGACAAAGCTGAGGACTTCGTTGCGCCGACTTTCTGGTTGAATAAAATCCGGTTTAGATTGATAAAATTCTGTCAGCTTAGTTTGATATTTTGATAAGCGGAAAAAATAGTTTTGTTCGTCTCGCCACTCCACTTCTTTGTTAGTATGAATTGGGCAACGGTGTCCTTCTAGCAGATCCCGTTCTTCTTTGAATTCTTCGCAGGATACGCAGTACCAGCCTTGTTGTTGTCCCTGGTAAATGTCACCAGATTCCCAGACTCGCTCAAAGAATTCTTTAACGATCGCTTGATGATGAGGCGCAGTAGTCCGACTAAAGCGATCGTATTGAATATCTAATAATTGCCATAAACTCACGAAACTAGGGACAATTTCATCACAAAATTCTTGTGGCGCTTTCCCTAAACTTTCTGCCGATCGCTGAATTTTTTGCCCATGTTCATCTGTACCTGTAATTAGTAATACTTGATGTCCCAGTAATCTCTGAAATCGCGCCACTACATCGGCTGCGATCGTCGTGTAAGCACTGCCTATATGAGGGACATCGTTTACATAATATAGGGGTGTGGTCAGCGCAAATGTAAATTCTTTTTTTTTCACTAGATTCATACAAAATAAAAATTAACTTATTAAAACGTTTTACATCTTACCTTTTATCGGCAAAACCAGGTAATTATACAATATTATTACCATTTTTTCCAATAACATCTTCATACTAGCAAGTTTATCAAGTCCAGAATCGTTTTTTAATACGCATCAATTAAACTCATTTTTACCTAAAAAATGGAAACTAACTAATCATAATTTTTTTGAATAGTTTATATTAGATATTCTTGTGTTCAAGAATACATAATTGAGAATGCAGAAAATCTAATTACTCTTGTAGATTAGATATTTCTATCTTAAGACGGTCATGGCGATAGTAAAGAAATGTAAAAATTAAATTAAGACAAATTGCCATATTTACTGGAAGATATATTGATTAGGTATGAGTGGAAATAGCCCCCTAGAGATTTCTCGCGCTTTGGTGGCGGCATTCTCAACGCAAATGTTCCGCTATTACGAAGACCGCATTCCCCAGGATGCGAGCGTCTTGGTAGTCAGCAATCACCGCAGCTTTATGGATGCACTGATTTTAATGGCGGCGTTATCGAGTCCGATTCGCTTTGCTTGCCATCACTACATGGGACAAGTTCCAGTCATGCGGGAGATTGTCACCGGTCAATTGGGGTGTTTTCCCTTGGAAGAAACTCAAAACCGCCAGCAAAGCTTTTTTTCGCAGTCACAATTGCTATTGCAGTCCAAGCAGATGGTGGGAGTATTTCCAGAAGGGACTGCACCAATGGTGAAATTTACTCAGCCCAACCAGGTGGGTGAGTTTCAGCGCGGATTTGCCCATTTGGCATTACGAGCGAATGTGCAAGATTTAGCTATTTTGCCGATCGCGATCGCTTCCTTAGAAGAAGTAAACACTAATGGCTTCCCATTAAGACTTTTAAGTGTATTCGACCCTTCAGAACCTTTATTTAAGCAAAGTGGTTGGCATCCCTTGGTAATTTATCGTCGAGTTGCGGTGTTAATCGGTCGTCCTTATTGGATTACGCCCCAACATCATAAAAAATATCATGGCAAACACGCCAGAACTGTTGTGGCTGAACTGACAGAACACTGTCACGGCGAAATTAGCAATTTACTGCGTCAAGGTTGCTATTAGAGCCATTCAATTTTGGATTTTGGATTGTTCTTATGACTTTCAATGTCTTGCTCTAAAGGGACGTTTGTTTTAGGTAAGAAGCACCGAACTTTATTTGAAAGCAACGATCGACAGTCCAAAAGTTTTATACCATTGACCAATGACTAATGACTAATGACCAATGACTATCACAGAAGTTGAGCTAAATCCTTGTTTTCTAACTCCTAAACGAGTACAGCCAGAGTATCCACTTTTGGTATATTTGCCAGGAATGGATGGAACTGGTCAACTATTGCGATCGCAAACCGCTGGATTAGAAGCTGGCTTTGATGTCCGTTGTTTGGCGCTCCCCCGGAAAGACCTTAACACTTGGGATGTCCTAACTAAAAGTGTATTGGACTTGATCGATGCTGAATTAGAAAAAAGCTCTCAAAGACCAGTTTACCTGTGCGGTGAGTCCTTTGGTGGTTGCTTGGCAATGAAAGTGGCAATCCAAGCACCCCATTTATTTAGGCGAATTATCCTGATTAACCCAGCTTCGTCCTTTCAGCTTCGCCCTTGGTTAAGTTGGGCATCCCAATTAACTTACCTAGTGCCATCAGGATTGTATGATGTCGGTGCATTAGGCTTGTTGCCATTTTTAGCATCTTTGTCACGCATTTCTCGGAGCGATCGCCACGATCTGCTAAAAACGATGCGTTCTGTCCCGTCAGAAACCGTTCTTTGGCGGTTATCTTTACTGCGAGACTTTCATGTTGATGAGGAAAAGTTAAGGCGTCTAACTCAACCAGTTTTGTTGATTGCTGGTGCTAGCGATCGCCTTTTGCCTTCTGTAAGCGAAGTCAACCGAATAGGGAACATCTTACCAAATAAAAAGATTGTAGTGTTGCCCCATTGTGGACACGCTTGCTTGCTAGAGCAAGATACTAATCTCTATGAAATTCTTCAGGATAACGACTTTTTAGAAAGTAAAGCTGATACAGGTAGAGTTAATAAGTAAAAAGTGTGCTACACATAAATTCAGAGAGTTCACAACCTCAATTTTGCTTTCTTTGATAAGAAGGAAAAGTAAAGTAAATTTAATATCTCGTCACCTTCAAATAAGATTTGCATCCTTAAAAAGCTTAAACACATATTTTTGGAGACTCTTAAATGATTGCTCTCAAAGAGTTCCTCAGCCAGGAATTAGACAAATTGAATGAAGAACAACTCAAACAAGTTAGTGATTTTATTGCCTTCCTCAAATTTCGCAGCAGAAATATTAGCTGGCAAATAGATAAAAATCAAATGGCCGCTCTTTACAGTGAATTTGCCCAGGAAGATCGTCAACTAGCGGAGGCAGGATTAGATGAATATGCAGAACTACTTACACAAGAAGATTTAAAATGAGGGTTCAACGAGGTGAAGTATGGCTAGCCAATTTAGATCCTACTAAGGGTTCTGAACAAGGAGGCACAAGACCAGTTATTCTTTTTCAAGATAATATTGTCGCCGAATTTTCCACCACCATCATCACCATTCCTCTAACAACAAATTTGCGTCGTGCATCTTTGCCAACCTGTTTATTAATTCAAAGTTGTGAAGGTGGATTAGAACGGGATTCAGTTGCTCTTTGCCACCAATTGCGGGTAATTGATAAAACAAGATTGCAAATAAAACTGGGCATTCTGACTCCAGAAATACTCACTATTTTAGAAGGCAAAGTATTGTTGACATTAGGTTATCAGTGGTAAAATCAGAACCTCTGTCATCCATCTTATGTCTATAGTTAAAGCTTAGAATCATTCTTATTTGCTCTGACAAATTGTACTTATCGAGAGATGTCAAAGCCCCTCAAACTTCGCTACAACCAAAAAAGAGAGGCTTTACAAGATGGTGTCAAACTATGGCAGACAAACTCCAAGAAATAGAGGTGAATAAATTAGTTAATTCATCCAGAGAAACTTCAGAAGTAAAAATCCAGACTCAATTATCAGTAGAAAATGAACCGTCTATAGTAGAGTCTTTGATTAAAACTGTTGCTGAGACTGGCCAAGCAGTTTTAGACACAGCAATCGAGGTAGGAGAAGCGACAGCAAAAGAAACACACAAGTTTATTGAGCAAACAACTCAAACCAGCGGTCAGGTTGTAAATCGTCTGAGCGAAAATTGGCTGATTAGAAAACTATCTGGAGTCTTAAATCTCAATTGGCTGATTAACGATAGTAACCTTGTTAATTTAGAACAAGCAGAAGCGGCGGTAAACAAGCTTAAAAAACAGTATCCAAATGAATCACCTAGCCAGCTTGCTCACCGAATCATGGTGGAAAAATCAACTAAAGCAGCCACAGTTGGACTAACCACTAGTATTTTGCCAGGAATAGCAGTGGCATTGTTGGCAATTGATTTAACAGCCACAACAAAATTGCAGTCAGAAATGCTTTATCAAATTGCATCTGTCTACGGGCTAGATTTAAAAGATCCTGCTCGTAAAGGTGAAATTTTAGCAATTTTTGGGTTGGCTTTGGGTGGAGGGCGTTTGTTGAAAGCTGCGGGATTAGGCTTGCTGCGAAATGTGCCCTTGGCGGGTGCAGTTATTGGAGCTAGTTCCAATGCAACGATGATCTATTCATTGGGCTATGCTGCTTGTCGATTTTACGAAACCAAGCTGGATGAATCAACTTCCTTAGCATCACCACAGACATTAGCAACATTAAAAGCCGAAAGTGAAAAGTATCTAGAAAGTGCGATCGCTCAAGAAGCAGTCATGGATCAAATCTTAGTTCACATGATCCTTGCTAGTCATCCAGACAAGACTTTAGAAGAAATTTTGCCAGAATTACAAGCTGTAAAACTCAGTCCTACCTCGTTGGATGCGATTGCTCAAAATATCAAATCACCTAAATCTTTAGATATACTGCTCAATCAGCTAAATCGTGATTTTGCCATACCCTTGCTGGCTCAGTGTAAAAAAATTGCCCAGCTTGATAATAAGACTACACCACACGAACAAGAAATAATCGCAGCGATCGCCCGTAAATTTAATATTGATACAAATAAAATCGGGGGATAGGGCATGGGGCATGGGACAACAAGCAGGACGTAAAAGAATCTGACTTTTCACGGCATCTGGAAAACCTCTCTCTAAATCTCTCTCCTAAAAGGAGAGAGACTTTGAATTTTCCCCCTTCCCGCCACGGGTTGGGGGTTAGGTTTTTGGTGGACTTTTCCATATAACGCGAAAAGTCAGGTAAAAGAATGGAGATTATAGCTTCATTAACGAGGATCAAAGACTCGTTAACGGAGTTCTGAGGTGGATTCACGAGGATCAAAG